>JAEZPL010000542.1 GCA_023413605.1 Pseudomonadota bacterium | reverse complement strand
GATGCAGGCCTTCCTGATGGCGCGGGAGGAGATCGCGCTTCTGCTGGGCCTGTGGGGTGCGGCGCTGGCCATCGTGCTGGTGTTCGGCCACGAGAACCGCGACGCCTTCATGTGGTCCGGCCTTCTGGTGGTGCAGTCCCTGCCCTACCTGTCGGCCTTCATCACCGCGTTGATCAACGCTTTCCCGAACATCAAGTTCGGCAAGCACCGCCCCGAACCGGCCGAAGCCGCCGGGGCCGGCGCCGACTGATCGGCAGCGTCCTGAACGAAAAGGAAAAGCCCCGCTTCCGGCGGGGCTTTTCCTTTTGCCGGCGCCTTTCCCCAACCACGGGAGCGGGCTGTCCAAGGCGAACCGTCACCTTGACATTACCTAATTATTTCGTATACTAAACTTTCCGCATCCCCACGGAGGAGGTCGCCATGTCCGACGGTTCCATAGGCCGGACGGAGCCTCTGATCCGCTCCGCGGGCGCCATCGAGCGAATGGGCAGTGCGACCGATCGCCAGCAGCGCCGCCCGACCCAGCAGGATCGCCGCGACCGGGAGGAGCCCAATCGGAAGCGTCGGCGCCTCTACGACCTGCTGTTCGATGAAATCGACGAGATCGACGCGCTGGAACCGGCGCAGCGGGCCCGGATCAAGCAGAACCTGCGCGCCCATCTTGCCGCCGCCCGCGCGGAGCCGCCGCACGGCGCCGCCCATCCGCCGGAGCAGGATGAGGAGCACATCGCCAACAGCCTGATCGACGATCCGGCGGCGGCGGTCCCGGTGGGCCACGACCACATCGTCCACATGGCGGCCCCCACGCACCGCCACCTGACCCCGGAGGAGGTTGCGGAGAACGCGATGCTCGCCCGTCAGCTGCGCGATTGCCTCAGCCGCCGCACCCAGACGGCCCGAAGGGTTGCGGTGTACCTGCACCTTCTGCTGACCTTGAAGGGCGCCATGCGCCCGCACACGGTCGTGGAAGCCTGAATGGACTGGACCTGAATGGTCCAGATTTTCCGTCTGACGAAATCGGCTTAGTCCCCCCTCCGATGCGTCTCACCGGGGCATACGGGGTTGCGGCACAATGGCTTAGTTGATCCTCCGGCGACGGGTCGAAGCGCCGTACGGCGCTGTTCCCGCCGCGGAAACCCGCTCCCGCGAGGAGGTTCCCCGTGCCCGACTCCCACATTGCCAAGCACGCCCAGCCGTCCGGCGATGCCCTGCGCCAGTCGCTGTCGACGCGCTTCCAAAAAACGCGCGGACGGACGGCGGAACTCGCCGCGCCGTTGTCACCCGAAGACCTGATGGTCCAGTCGGTCGCCGATGGCGCGCCGGCCAAATGGCACCTGGCGCACACGACCTGGCTGTTCGAAACGATGGTGCTGGTCCCCCACAGCCCCGGCTACCGCCCCTTCGACTCCGCTTTCCTGCACTTGTTCGCCGCCCGCGACGACCGGTTCGGCAGCCATCAACTGCCCTCGCCCACTCTGCGCCTGCTGTCCCGGCCGAACGCGGCGGAGGTCATGCGCTACCGCGACCATGTCAACGCCGCGGTGCTTCATCTGCTCGATCAGGTGGACGAAGCGGGGCTGGGCGAGGTCGCGGACCGCGTCGAGGTCGGAATCGCCCACGAGCGGCGCCACCAGGAACGCATGCTGACCCACATCAAGCACGCCTTCTGGTCCAACCCGCTGCGCCCCGCCTACGAGCAGCCGCCGCAGATCTACCCGAACGCTCCGCAGCCGCAGGACTGGATCACCCATGAGGGCGGCGTGGTGGAGATCGGCCGCGCCGACGCCGGCCCCGGCTTCGACCATGAGGGGCCGCGCCACCACGTCTACCTGAATCCCTTCCGCTTCGCGGCCCAGCCCGTGTCCTGCGGCGAGTATCTGACCTTCATCGAGGAAGGCGGCTACACCAACCGGGCGCTCTGGCTGGCCGACGGCTGGGAAGCCGCCCGCGCAGAGGGTTGGCAGGCCCCGCTCTATTGGGAATGGCGCGAAGGTGCCTGGCAGATCTTCACCCTCTACGGCATGCGCCCGCTCGATCCGGCCGAACCGGTCTGCCACATCAGCTGGTACGAGGCCGACGCCTTTGCCCGCTGGGCCGGCAAGCGCCTGCCCGACGAGGCGGAGTGGGAAGCGGTCGCGGCGCGGTGCGAAAGCATGGGCAACCTGCTGGGCACCGGCTACCGCCACCCGCGCGCCTGCCCGTGCCACGGCGACGGGCCGTGGCAGATGTTCGGCGACGTCTGGGAATGGACCCGCAGCCCCTTCACGCCCTACCCCGGCTATCGCCAGCCCGACGGCGTGGACGAGGCCGTGCACGGCCGCTTCATGGTGAACCGCATGGTGCTGCGCGGCGGCAGTTGCGTCACCCCGTTCGACCACGCCAACCCCACCACGCGCCACTATCTCCGCCCGGACGCGCGGCTGTCCTTCACCGGGGTCCGGCTGGCGGAGGACGCGTAACGCATTCTCCGCCCCTCTCCCGCCGGAAACGGGAAAGGGGCGGAGAAACAATCACTTCCGGAACAGGAACTCGCGGCCGACCTTCACCCGCTTCTCGCCGTCATATTCGATGATGTCGGCGGTGGCGTAGGTTTCCGTCCAGCGTTCGGGCAGGTAGCTGCCGGTGCCGATGATGTCCACGGGGGCGTTGGCCTCCGCCATCAGGCGGCACTTGGCGGGGCCGAAGCCGGAGCTGGCGACGATCTTCACGGCCGGATAGCCGGCCTCGTCCAGCTTTTCGCGCATGAAGTGGATCGCCGCGGCCGACACGCCGGTGCCGATCAGATAGCGCAGCTGCGTCTCGTCGCGATAGCCGCGGATGGCGTGCGGGGCGTGCCGTTCCAGCACGGCGTAGGAACCCGGCGGATCCAGCCCTTCCAGGAAACGGCCGCCCGGCGTGTCGAGGCGCACGGCCAGCTTGCCCTGAGCGGCCAGTTCCGGGAATCGGCGGCAGACGGCCAGCGCGTCGCTGACCTCGCGGCCGAAATAGTCGACCAGCACGGTCAGCGGCAGGTCCGGGAAGGTCTCGTGGAACATCTCCGCCGCGCGCACGGTGGAGCCGGCATAACCGATCAGCGCGTGCGGCATGGTGCCCATGCCCTTCTTCTGGCCGAAGAAGTGGGCGGTGGCGTCGGTGGCGTTGCCGATGAAGCCCTTGGCCCCGACCTTGCGCTTGGCCCGCTCCGACCCGACGGAGGCGGCATAGGCCATCATCTCCTCCATCTCCGTGCCGGCGCAGTGGCGCGCCTCCATGGCGAGGAAGGCGGTCTTCGGCAGGTCGGCGCACATGGTGAAGGCGTTGTAGGCGCCCACGCAGGCCGGGCCGAGCTTCTGGAGGATGATCGTCTCGGTGTCGACCAGATGGTAGAAGGAGCCGGTGATGTACATGATCGGCTCACCCGCGCCGACCCATTTGCCCTCGGGGTAGTTGAGTTGGATGTCCACCTCGAACCCGCGCTCGCGGGCCACGGCCTCCAGCCATTCGATGGCGAGTCGCGGCGCGCACACGACCGGGCGGCGCATGAAGATGGCGTAGGTGACCTTCTTGTCACCGAACTTCCCGACCGCGTCCTTGGTCCGCTTGAAATAGGTGTCGGTCCATTCCGTGATGGCCGCGGAGGGGGGATGACTGGCCGGCGGCCGGTTGGTGGTCTCGTCCATGGCGTTGTCCTTGTCTTCCCGCTCTTGCCCTTCGCAATGGTCCGATCCGGATGCCGCGCCCGTTGCGGGAACGGCAATCCGATTGAGAAACCAGCATTATACGCCCCGGGCCTCGGGTGGAAGAGGCTTCATCCCTATAAACCCCGAACAACCGGCGGCGTTGCATGACGACACAGCCCAGGAACCTGGGCACGCCGGCACCGCGCTCCCTGAAAAATGATACGAAATTCGAATGATCTCGAAACCAAAACCCGCGGAAATCGATCTGCGGATTCGAACAAGTATTCCTCCGTTTGAATCAGTATAAAATACCGACATTTGACGCCACCCTCCGGATGTACCACTATCGAATGGAGAAAACAGTTCCCGGAATTGCAAGTCTCCGGGACAAGGGGTGCGGGATGGGCCAGATGGTTGCGCAGCAGACGATCCCACGGCAGGCGACGCCACGGCCCTCCGTTTCCGTGCGGGCCCCCGCGCCCCGGCTGACACCCCGGACGACACCCCGGATGACACTGGGCGGCGCGGATCGGACGTCGTCCCTCGACCGCGTCAGCGGCAAGATCATCCTCGGTCTGCTGGCGCTGATGATCGGGCTGAGCCTGGCCGGTGCGGGTGGCGTGTTCCTGCTGAAGCCGGCCACCGCCCACACCGGAGGTGCGTCCGAGCTGGTGCGCCCCATCGCCAACTACGCCTCTCTGCCGGTCATGAACTTCACGCTCAACGACGGCGACCGGCTACGCGAGCTGCGCGTGCGCGTGGTGCTGGAGATGGACCCGCACGCCGTGCCCAAGGTGGTCGAGTCGTACGGCCCGCGCATCGCCAGCGCGATGAGCGGCCTGATGATGGACGTAGCCCCCGTGGAACTGCGCGGCCAGGACGGAACCTACGTCATCAAGGATGCGGTGATGCGGGCCGCGGGGTTGGAGCTGCGCCCGATGAAGATCCGGCAGGTTCTGGTGCAGGAAATGCTCCTGCGCTGATCAAGCGCGCGTCCGCCCCCCGCCCGCACATCCCTGCCCCACCGCCGCCACGGCCCGCCGGCCCTCGACAGGGCACCGGAAATGCGGAACACTCCGGCAAAAGTCCCGGGCCAGACGATGGCCGGATGCGGGATGACCGGACGTGGGATGAAAGGAGACGGCTGTGGCCGAGTTCGATTTCGACCTTTTCACCATCGGCGCGGGGTCCGGCGGTGTCGCGGCCAGCCGCCGCGCGGCGGCCATGGGCGCCAAGGTCGCCATCTGCGAGGGCAGCCGCGTCGGTGGCACCTGCGTGATCCGCGGCTGCGTGCCGAAGAAGCTTCTGGTCTACGCCGCTCAGTTCCGCGACGCCTTCGAGGACGCCTGCGGATTCGGCTGGGATACGCACGCGCCGGCCTTTGACTGGGCGACCCTGATCGGGCGCAAGGACAAGGAAATCGATCGGCTGAACGGCATCTACCTGAAGATGCTGGAAAACTCCGGCGTCACGCTGTTCACCGGCTTCGGCCGGCTGATCGACCGCCACACGGTGGAGGTGGCCGGCAAGCGCTACACCGCCAAGACCATCCTGGTCGCCACCGGCGGCTGGCCGTCGCTGCCGAAGATTCCGGGGATCGAGCACGCCGTCACCTCCAACGAGGCGTTGCAACTGGGGCACCTGCCCCACTCCGTCATCATCATCGGCGGCGGCTACATCGCGGTGGAATTCGTGGGCATCTTCCGCGGGCTGGGCGCCGAGGTGACGATGATGATCCGCGGCGAGGAGCTGCTGAACGGCTTCGACGACGACATCCGCGTGGCCTTGGCGCAGGAAATGCGCAAGCGCGGCATCAACATCATCGCCCGCGCCCAGCCGGTGAAGGTGGAGGAAGGCCCCGGCGGCTTCACCGTCACCGACCATCTGGGGCGCGAGCATTCCGCCGGCCTCGTCATGGCGGCGACCGGGCGGCGGCCGAACACCCGCGACCTGGGGCTGGAGACGGTCGGCATCGCGCTGGACGACGCGGGCGCCATCAAGGTGGACGAGTATTCGCGCACCAACGTGGACAACATCTTCGCCGTGGGCGACGTGACCGACCGCATGGCCCTGACCCCCGTCGCCATCGCGGAAGGCCGCGCCTTCGTCGAGACGGTGTTCAACGACACGCCCACCAGCATCAGCTATGCCAACATCCCGACCGCCGTCTTCTCCATCCCGCCGCTGGGCACCGTCGGCCTGACGGAGGCGGAGGCGCGGGCGAAGCACCCGACCGTCGACATCTACAAGGCCAACTTCCGCCCGATGAAGCACACCATGTCCGGCCGCGACGAGCGGGTGCTGATGAAGCTGGTCGTGGACGGCGACAGCCAGCGCGTGCTGGGCTGCCACATGATGGGCATGGACGCGCCGGAAATCGTGCAGGCGCTGGGCATCGCGCTGAACTGCGGCGCCACCAAGCGGGATTTCGACCGCACCATCGCCCTGCATCCCTCCACGGCGGAGGAGTTCGTGCTCATGCGGGAGAAGGTCGCCTGACCTTCGGACAGGGGAGAACAACCTAAGGATTAGGGCCGTATTTTCTGGAACGCTTCTAAACGTAGCCCTGTTGAGGGCTCGACGGCGTTTCCGAACCGGCCCTTTCCCACCCTCCAGGCCGGGTTTCGAAGGCGCCGCCTCACTTCATTCAGAAAGCGGGAGGCTCCCTCGCATGTTCATGCACAACAAGAACTTGATGTACACGGTGCGCGTTTCGGAACCGGATCCGAAGCTCGCCAGCCTGATGCTGGAGCAGTTCGGCGGTCCGCAGGGTGAACTGGCGGCGGCCATGCGCTATTTCACGCAGGGTCTGGCCGACGAGGATGCCGGCCGCAAGGATATGCTGATTGACATTGCGACCGAGGAATTGAGCCATCTTGAGG
>JAEZPL010000375.1 GCA_023413605.1 Pseudomonadota bacterium | reverse complement strand
CCCCCGGCCTGTCCGACGCGCCCGGGCGCATCGTCGCGCAGAACAAGGGCTGGGTCGTGCGCGCCCATCCCGCGACCAAGACCGGGACCGCCTACTGCTTCGCCACGCGCACCGACTCCGCCTCGCCCCTGTCCTTCCGTGCGACGGCGAAGGGAGCGGCCATGCTGGTCAACGGCGATCAGCACGCCCAGCCAAGCGACGAGCAGAGCCGGCTTATGGCCATCTTCCCCGACGGCGCGAAGCTGGCGCTGGAAGCCCGCCCTCTGCCGAACGGCGGCGTCATGGTCCCGGTGGACCTGCCGAAGTATGAGGATCTGTTCGAGCCCTTCATGCGGTCGAAGGCCGTTTCCCTGCACAGTGAGGGAGAGGGCAAGATCGGCGACGTCAGCCTCGGCGGCTCATCCTGGGCGCTGAGCGCGCTGGACGAGTGCCGCATCCTGCACACGGACGGACAATTCGCCGAGGCTGACCCGCGTTCCAGGCAACCTTGACGCGTTGACCCTCTGCACGCACGGTTCTAGCCTCCAATCATGCGTGCATCCCACATCGGCCTTGCCGTCGCCGTCGCGGCGATCTGGGGCTTCAACTTCGTCGCCATCAAGGTCGGGCTGAGGGATTTCCCGCCGATCCTGTTCTGCGTGCTGCGGTTCATGCTGGCCGCCACGCCGCTGCTGTTCCTGGGTGTGCGCAACGGGCCGCCGGTCGCGTGGCGCTATATCCTTGGCATCGGCATGTTCCTGGGGGCGGTCCAGTTCTCGCTGCTGTTCATCGGCATGAACATCGGCATGCCGGCCGGGCTGTCGTCCCTGGTGTTGCAGAGCCAAGCCTTCTTCACCGCGCTGTTCGCCGCCATTGCGCTGGGCGACCGGCCGAGCCTGCGGCAAATGCTGGGCATGGCCGTGGCCTTTTCCGGCATCGGCCTGATCGCGACGGAAATGCCGGTGGGAAACTCGCTGGTCGGGCTGGGTCTGGTGATCGGCGCCGCGGCGTCCTGGGGCGTGTCCAACATCCTGATGAAGCAGACCAAGGCGCCGGACCTGTTCCGCCTGATACTGTGGGTCAGCCTGGTTCCGCCGCTGCCGCTGCTTCTGCTGTCCTTCGCGGTCGAGGGGCCGGATCGCATGCTGCACGCCTTCGACACGCCGACCCTGCCGGGCCTGTCCGCGCTGGCCTACATCGCCGGTGCGGCGACCCTGTTCGGCTTCGCCGCCTGGGGCTTCCTGCTGCGCCATTATCCGGCCAGCCTCGTGGCGCCCTTTTCGCTGCTGGTGCCGATCTTCGGCATGAGTTCCAGCGCGCTGATTCTGGGCGAGGATTTCACCCCCGTGAAGCTGGCCGGCGCCCTGCTCGTCTTTGCTGGGCTCGCGGTGGCCGTTCTGAAGCTGCCCCAGCCGGCCACCGCCCGGTAAATCGTTTTTCTAAGCCAGATTCTTCCTCAGGAACTCCACGGACCGTCCCCATGCTAGATCGGCCGCTTCCTTGTTGTAGCGCTCGGCCGAGGTGTCGTTGTGGAATGCGTGGTTGACGCCGTCGTACATGTAGATCTGGTGTTCGACACCGGCCTTCTTCAGCGCCTCTTCATAGGGCGGGACCTTGGAATTGATGTTCTGGTCGAGCCCGGCGTAATGCAGCATCAGCGGCGCCTTGATGGTGCCCACCAGCGACGGATCGGCCGGCGGGCCATAGAAGGCAACCGCGGCCATCAGGTCCGGCGCCTTGACGGCCAGCCGGTTGACCATGCCGCCGCCCCAACAGAAGCCGACAGCGCCGACCTTGGCGCTGGAATAGCGGTGGGCCATCATGAAGCTCATCGCCGCGATGAGATTGTTCACCGTCTTGTCGGGGTCGAGCTTGGCGATCATCTCGCGCGCCTGATCGGGGTTCTGCGGTGTGCCGCCGAGCGGCGACAGCAGGTCCGGGGCCATCGCGACGAAGCCATCCACGGCAAGGCGCCGGGTGACATCCTCGACATAGGGATTCAGGCCGCGATTCTCGTGGATGACGATGACCGCGGGGGCCTTCTCCGCCAGCTTCGGGCGGGCGAGATAGCCGCCCACGTCGCCGGTGGCGCCCTGGAAGCTGATACGGTCGGCGGCGATGCGGCTGTCGTTGCCCGGCACTTGGGCAGCGTGCGCGTAGTTCGGCTCGATCTGCGCCAGGATGGCCGGAATCGCCGCGGCGCTGCCGGCCAGAACCGCCAGCCGCTCCAGGAACACCCGGCGCGGCAGCGGCTTGTGGGTGTACTCGTCGTACAGGTCGATGATCTTTTGATCCATTCCATCACCCTCCCGTTGCGTTGGCAGGAGTGTGGAGGCTGGAACCAAAGCTTACAACCACCCAACCGATCACAATATCGAGGGATTACGACGGAATCGACGGATTACGACGGAACGGTTTCATGCTCGACCAGGAGCCCGTCGCGCATCTCCAGAACCCGGTCCATGCGCTGGGCCAATTCCAGGTTGTGGGTGGCGATCAGCGCGCCGACACGGGCCTGCCGGACGATGGAGGTCAGCATGGCAAACACGCCCTCGGCCGTGTGCGGGTCGAGGTTGCCGGTCGGCTCGTCGGCGATCAGCAGGCCGGGCGCGTTCGCCAGGGCCCGCGCGATGGCCACGCGCTGCTGCTCGCCGCCGGACAGGCGGGCGGGCCGGTGGCTGGCGCGCGGCTCCAGCCCGACCATGCGCAGCAGTTCCATGGCGCGCTCCTTCGCGGTGCGCTTCGACACGGCGTTGATCATCTGGGGCAGGACAATATTCTCCAGCGCGGAGAATTCGGGCAGAAGGTGGTGGAACTGGTAGACGAAGCCGATGGACCGCCGGCGCACCTCCGTACGCTTGCCATCGTCCAGCCTCGACACGTCCGTGCCGGCGATGCGCACCGTGCCGGCGGTCGGCCGTTCCAGAAGACCGGCGATATGCAGCAGCGTGGACTTGCCGGCGCCGGACGGCCCGACCAGCGCAACCAGCTCGCCCGCGCGGACGGTCAGGTCCGCGCCGCGCAGCACCTGCAACTCCGTCCCCGCCTGTTCGAAGGTGCGGACGATTCCCGACAGTTCCAGCATCGGTTCACTCATAACGCAGGGCCTCCACCGGATCGAGCCGGGCGGCGCGCCAGGACGGGTAGACCGTAGCGGCGAAGGACAGGCCAAGCGCCATCACGGCCACCTGCACGACCTCGCTCCAGTCGATCTTCGCGGGCAGTTGCGACAGGAAATAGATCTCGGCGTTGAACAGGTTGGTGCCGGTCAGCCCCTGGATGGCCTGCCGGATCGTCTCTATGTTCAGCGCGAAGGACACGCCGAGGATCAGCCCCAGCACCGTTCCGGTCACGCCCACCGACGCACCGGACAGAAAGAAAATGCGCATGATCATGCCGCGCGTGGCGCCCATGGTGCGCAGGATGGCGATGTCACGCCCCTTGTCCTTCACCAGCATGATCAGGCTGGAGATGATGTTGAAGGCCGCCACCATGATGATCAGCGACAGGATCAGGAACATCACGTTCCGTTCGACCTGGAGCGCGGTGAAGAAGCTGGCGTTGGACTGCTGCCAGTCGACGACCCGTCCCACCCCGGCCACCGCCGCCTGTATCGCGTCCCGCGCCGCGCGTATCTGCGTGGGATCGCTGACGAACACTTCCAGCGAGGTCACCCCCTCGCCGGTGCGGAAGAAGGCCTGCGCCTCCGGCAGCGGCAGGAAGATGAAGGTGTTGTCGTATTCGAACATGCCGACGTCAAAGATGGCGCCGATGGTGTAGCTTCGCATCCGCGGCACCGTGCCGAAGGCGGTCACGTTGCCCTGCGGCGCGATCAGCGTCAGCTGGTCGCCGACCGACAGGCCCAGTCGCTGCGCCATGCGCGCGCCGACGGCGATGTTGTCATCCCCGAAGGCGTTCACGGTGCCGCGCACAATGTTGCGGGCCAGAGTCGGGCGGTCCCGGAAATCTTCCGGCGGCACGCCGCGCACCACCGCGCCGGACGCCACGCCGCGCACGGAGACGAGCGCCTGCCCTTCCACCGTCGGGGTCACGTTGACGACGCCCGGCACTTTCTGAAGCCTCTGCACCAGCGGGTCGTAGTCCGGCAGCGGCCCGCCGCGGACGCTGTAGACGTTGAGGTGTCCGTTGAGCCCCAGAACCCGGCCCAGCAGTTCCGCCCGGAATCCGTTCATCACCGACATCACGATGATCAGCGTCGCCACGCCAAGCGCGATGCCCAGCAGCGAAAATCCGGCGATGACCGAAATGAACCCTTCCTGGCGACGCGCCCGCAGATAGCGCATCGCGACCATGCGTTCGAAGGCGGAGAAGATCATGCGTGTCCTCAGGCACAGCGGCCCAGCAAAAGGAAAGGCGGCGGACCGTCGCCCGCCGCCCCGCAACATAAGGACTTAACCGTGGCGGGAAAAGGGCGACCTTCCAAGGCGCCCCTCCCCTCGCCCTGCCGGCTTACTTCGTCAGCTTCTCCAGCGCGCTGTCGACCGACAACTCCTGCTTCTCGCCGGTGGCGCGGCGCTTCAGCTCGACGACTCCGTTCTTCAGGCCGCGTGGGCCGACGACCAACTGCCACGGCAGGCCGATCAGATCCATGTCGGCGAACTTCACGCCCGGCCGCTCGTCGCGGTCGTCGTAGAGCACCTCCAGGCCGTTGGCGCGCAGCTTGTAGTACAGTTCCTGGCAGACGCGGTCGGTCTCGGCGTCGCCCACCTTCAGGTTGACGAGGCCGACGTTGAACGGGGCCACCGAATCCGGCCAGATGATGCCGTTGTCGTCGTGGCTGGCCTCGATGATGGCGCCCATCAGGCGCGACACGCCGATGCCGTAGGAGCCCATCTCGACCGGCACCGGCTCGCCGTTCGGGCCGGCGACGACGGCGTTCATCGGCTTGGAGTACTTGGTGCCGAAGTTGAAGATGTGGCCGACCTCGATGCCGCGCGCCGACACCAGATCGCTTTCCGGCACCGGGCAGTTGCCGGGCTCGTGCTTCTCGTCGGTCGCGGCGTAGATCGAGGTGTACTGGTCGAAGAAGGGCTGGAGATCCTCGTCGAAGCCCGGGGCGTTGTGCAGCACGTCCAGCGTCAGCCAGTCCTTGTGGCAGAAGACGCCGCTCTCGCCGGTCTCCGCCAGGATGATGAACTCGTGGCTGAGGTCGCCGCCGATGGGGCCGGTGTCGGCGCGCATCGGGATCGCCTTCAGGCCCATGCGCGCGAAGGTGCGCAGATAGGCCAGGAACATCCGCTGGTAGGCGCGCCGGGCGCTGGCCGGATCGATGTCGAAGGAATAGGCGTCCTTCATCAGGAACTCGCGCCCGCGCATCACGCCGAAGCGGGGCCGGATCTCGTCCCGGAACTTCCACTGGATGTGGTAGAGGTTCAGCGGCAGCTGGCGGTAGCTCTTCACGAAGGAGCGGAAGATGTCGGTGATCATCTCCTCGTTCGTGGGGCCGAACAGCATCTCGCGATCGTGACGGTCGGTGATGCGCAGCATCTCCTTGCCGTAGTCGTCGTAGCGCCCGCTTTCCTTCCACAGCTCCGCCGACTGGATGGTCGGCATCAGCAGCTCCTGCGCGCCGGCCGCGTCCTGCTCCTCGCGGACGATCTGCTCGATCTTCTTCAGCACCCGGAAGCCCAACGGCAGCCAGGCATAGATGCCGGCACTGGTCTGCCGGATCATCCCCGCCCGCAACATCAGGCGGTGCGAGACGATCTGTGCCTCGGTCGGGGTCTCCTTGAGGGTCGGCATGAAGAAGGTGGACAGCCGCATGGCTCTGCTCTCGATCTCGCGGTGTTCGGATCCGTCCGTTGCGGATCCGTCGATAGGGACAGGGACTTTAGGAAGGACGCGCGGGAAAGTCCATCCTCACCGCGCCTTACTCACCCCACCATGCTCAGGGCGCCCCCTTTGGCGCCGGTGTCAACGGATGGAACGGCAATAGGCGTAGAGTTCCGCCTCGGTCGGGCCACCCAGAGGCTGGCCGTTGAAGTACAGGCGGTTGGCGTAGAAGGTCAGCACGCCGATCTCTCCCGTCCCGGGCACGCCGGCGGCCGGAAGCCTGACGCCGCTGCGCCGGAGGAAGTCGATGGTAACCGGCATGTCAAACCGATCCAACGGCGGCGCGGTTCCGGCAGACCCCGGCAGATCCGCGGGGGCGACCCGATTCCCCTTCACATCCACACCCGGCGTGTGCTCCACGTCCGGTGACGGACGGTGGGCGGTCAGATACTGACATACGGACAGGTCGACCGGCTGGGCAAGCGCGGTGTCGGAGATCGACAACGGCACCAGGACCAGAAAAGCGGCAATGCGGCGCATGGCGGGCCTCACGATTGCGCGACGGTGACAGTCGGCATGCTTTTCCAATAGATCGACAGATAGGGCATGCCCTTCTCCGCCTCCTCCTGGGTGCGCGCGGACTGCCGGATGTACTTGCCGATGAAAGGCTTGTTGATGAATTCCATATCCACCGCCGCCTTCAGCACAAGGAACTCTCCAATCCGGTCCGGCAGATTGTAGTGCCATTTCTGAAGACAGTCGGAGGTCACGCCTGGCTTCGCCTGATCCTGGCCGGTCA
>JAEZPL010000374.1 GCA_023413605.1 Pseudomonadota bacterium | reverse complement strand
GAACAGGCGGATGCGCTCCGCGAACTCGGCCAGCGAGCCGAAGAAGGCCCAGGCGGCCAGCCCGATCCCGACCAGCGCCAGCAGCGGGCCGCCGCCGTTGGTGATGTAGGCGGCGACGGCGACGCAGACCACGGTCGCCACCCCCGCCGACCACAACCGGGTCAGGGCGCCCAGCAGGTCGCCGCGCTTCCAGGCCAGGAAGGGGCCGACCACCATGGCGACCACCATCGGGATGGCGACCGGGATGAAGGTGGCGTTGAAGAAGGGCGGACCGACCGACACCTTGCCCAGGTCCAGCACGTCCAGGAACAGCGGGTACAGCGTGCCGATGAAGACCGTCGCCGTCGCGGTGGAGAGCAGCAGGTTGTTCAGCACCAGCGAGCCTTCACGGCTGACCGGCGCGAACAGGCCGCCGGCCTTCAGGCTGGGCGCCCGCACGGAGTAGAGCAGCAGCGAACCGCCGGTGGCGATGGCCAGCAGCACCAGGATGAAGACGCCGCGCGCCGGGTCCACCGCGAAGGCGTGCACCGAGGTCAGGATGCCGGAGCGCACCAGGAAGGTGCCCATCAGCGACAGCGAGAAGGTGATGATCGCCAGCAGGATGGTCCAGGTCTTCAGCGCGTCGCGCTTCTCCACCACGATGGCGGAATGCAGCAGCGCCGTGCCGGCCAGCCAGGGCATGAAGGAGGCGTTCTCCACCGGATCCCAGTACCACCAGCCGCCCCAGCCCAGCTCGTAATAGGCCCACCAGGAGCCCAGCGCGATGCCGGCGGTCAGGGTGGACCAGGCGGCCAGCGTCCAGGGCCGCACCCAGCGCGCCCAGGCCGGGTCCACGCGCCCTTCGATCAGGGCGGCGACCGCGAAGGAGAAGGCGACGGAGAAGCCGACATAGCCCGCGTAGAGGAAGGGCGGGTGGAAGGCGAGGCCGGGGTCCTGGAGCAGCGGGTTCAGGTCGTTGCCGTCGATCGGCGCCGGAACCACGCGGATGAAGGGGTTCGAGGTGATCAGGATGAACAGCAGGAAGCCGACGCCGATCATGCCCTGGACGGCGATGACGCGGGCCTTCAGCGAGGGAGGCAGGTTGCGCCCGAAGATGCCGACCGCCGCGCCGAACACCGTCAGCATGACGACCCACAGCATCATCGAGCCTTCGTGGTTCCCCCACACGCCCGACACCTTGTAGAGCATCGGTTTCATCGAGTGGCTGTTGGCGACCACGTTCGACACGCTGAAGTCCGACACCACATGCGCCCAGGTCAGGGCGCCGTAGGCGACCAGCACCAGCAGCATCTGGGCGATGGCGGCGGGGCGGGCGACGCCCATCCAGGCGGCGTTGCCGGTGGCCGCCCCAACCAGGGGGACGCCGGACAGGACCAGCGCCACGAACAGCGCCAGCACCAGCGCGTAATGGCCGAGTTCGGGGATCACGGGCCCGCTTCTCCCTTCAAGAACCGAAAAAACGTGTAGGACCGAAAGACGCCGTTACGAACTGGGTTTCGCCGTCTTGCTCGTCGCCTTGAAATGCTCGGCCTCCTTCAGGGCATCGGCCACTTCGGGCGGCATGTAGTTCTCGTCGTGCTTGGCCAGCACCTCGCGCGCCTGGAAGACGCCGCCGGCCATCCGGCCCTCGGTGACCACGCCCTGGCCCTCGCGGAACAGGTCGGGCAGCTGGCCGCGGTAGGTCACCGGCACGCTGTTGACCGTGTCGGTCACCACGAACCGGGTGGTCACGCCGTCCGGCAGCTTCTGCACGCTGCCCTGCTCGACCAGCCCGCCCAGGCGGAAGTTGCGGTCGCCGACCTGCTGGGTTTGCAGCTGCGTCGGGCTGAAGAAGAAGACGATGTTGTCCTCGAACGCCGTCAGGGTCAAAGCGGTGGCCGCGCCCAGGCCCAGCAGGGCCAGGCCCAGCATGTACAGGCGCCGTTTCTTGCGGGTCATCCTTCACCAACCTCCGCCGCGGGCGTCGCCGCGGCATCGTTACGGCGCGGGCGGCGGCGCGCCGGACGGCTGCCCTCCAGCGCCTTCAGCGTCGCCTCGGCCGCGTGCAGCCCCCTCCAGGTGGCGACCAAAAGCCCGACCAACACCAGAGCCGCCAGCCCGTAGGCCGGCCAGACATACGCGGCGTAGCCGCCCATCGCGAAAAATTCGGCCATGGTGCGCTCCTCAGCCCTGCGCCGCGGTCAGGCGCAGCGTCTGGATCTTCCGCTGCACGATCTCGGTCCGCAGGCGCAGCAGGACGACCGTGACGAAATAGGTGGTGAAGCCCAGCGCCATGACCAGCAGCGGCACCAGCATCGAGGAATCGATGGTCGGGCCGTCCATGCGGATAACGCTGGCGGGCTGGTGCAGGGTGTTCCACCACTCCACGGAAAACTTGATGATCGGCACGTTGACGATGCCGACCAGCAGCAGGACGTTGCCCGCGCGCATGCCGCGCTGCGGGTCGTCGAAGGCGTTCACCAGGGCCATGTGGCCCAGGTACAGGAAGAACAGGATCAGCACGCTGGTCAGCCGCGCATCCCACACCCACCAGGTGCCCCACATCGGCGCGCCCCACAGCGAGCCGGTGACCAGGCAGATGAAGGTGAAACCGGCGCCGACCGGGGCGGCGGCCTTGGCGAACAGGTCGGCCAGCGGATGCTTCCAGACCAGCCCGCAGGCGGCGGCCACCGCCATGTTGACGTAGACGAACAGGCTCATCCACGCCGCCGGCACGTGGACGTACATGATCCGCACCGTGTTGCCCTGCTGGTAATCGGCCGGCGAGCCGAACAACGAGAGGTACAGCCCCACAATCAGCAGGACCACGGTCGCCCCGGCAGTCCACGGCAGGATCGCAGCCGACAGGCGCTGGAATCGGGCAGGGTTGGCAAAGCGGTGCATAGGACCTATGGGCCTCTGGTCGTCTCCGGACGATATAAGTGGACTTCTGCCCCAGCGCGAGGGGTTTCGCCTTGATCTTAGTCATGAAACGTCGCCGTCCCGCGTGGCGATTTCGGGGCACGGGGCTTTGGCCGCGGCGCCGTCACGGTGCCTGGGGGACGGCCGGCTTTTCCATCCGGCCGTGATGCCCGTCGGCGGGGGCGGACCGCTCCCCTACTCCACCGCCTGCCGCAGGGCAGCCGCGCTGGCCCAGGGGGCGAGCGGCAGAGCCCCGGCCAGCAGGCCGCCGAGCAGGAGCAGGTGCGGGCGCGGGGTGAGGCCGTTCAGCGCGGCGTCGATGGCGCCGGCGCCGAAGATCAGGACGGGGATGTACAGCGGCAGGATCAGCAGCGACAGCAGCACGCCGCCGCGCCGGGCGCCCAAGGTCAGGGCGGCGCCGATGCTGCCGATCAGGCTGAGGATCGGCGTGCCCACGGCCAGCGTCATCACCAGGATGCCGAATCCCTCCGCGCTCATGTTCAGCAGCAAGGCCAGCAGCGGGGCGGCGACGATCAGCGGCACGCCGGTGACCAGCCAGTGGGCCAGCGTCTTGGCCAGCACCACCGCCTCCATGGGCAGGGTGGTCAGGGACAGCAGCTCCAACGAGCCGTCCTCGTAGTCGTTCTGGAAAAGCCGCACCAGCGACAGCAGAGAGGCCAGCAGGGCCGCGACCCAGATCACGCCGGCCGCGATGCGGGCGAGGATGTTCGGCTCCGGCCCCACGCCGAAGGGGAACAGCACCACGCACAGCACGAAGAACATCACGGCGATGGTCGCGTCCGAGCCCTGGCGCAGCGCCAGCCGCAGGTCGCGCCCGACCAGCCGCAGGAAGCGGGTCATACCGCGTCCTCCCCTTCCATGTCGTCTTCATGCGGAGCGTCCTCGTCCTCCCCCTGGTCGTGGGGGACGGGGGTGAAGTCGTCCAGGTGCAGTTCGCGGGCGCCGGGCATGGCGATGTCCACGTGGGTGGACACGGCCACCATGCCGCCGCCGGCCCGGTGTTCCGCGATGATCTCTTCGAACAGGGCGATGGCCGCGCGGTCGAGCGCGACGGTCGGCTCGTCCAGCAGCCACAGCGAGGCCGGGGCGGCAAGCACGCGGGCGAGGTTCAGGCGGCGCTTCTGCCCGGCCGACAGATAACGGCCCGGCACGTTGGCGATGTGCGGCACGCCCAGGCGCTCCAGCGCCCGCAACGCGTTGCCGCGCGGATCGGCCGCGCCACCCAGTGTCGCCCAGAAGGCCAGGTTCTCCACCGCGCTCAGCACCGGCTTCACGGCGTCGAGGTGGCCGACATAGTGGATCCGGGCGCGGTGCCCGTCGGGGTCCTCCGGCACCGGCAAATCGTCCCAGGACAGGTGACCGCGCAACGGCTTCAGCAGGCCGGCCATCAGGCGCAGCAGGCTCGACTTGCCGCTGCCGTTGGGGCCGAGCAGGACCAGCGCGTCCCCCGGAGCGATGCGGAAATCGAGCCCGGTGAAGACCAGCCGGTCGCCGCGAAGGCAGGTCAGCTCGGAACCGGCGAAGACGGGCATGGCGGAAGGCGGGCTCGGCGGTTGAAGGGTGCGGACCTATACCACACAGAACGAGGGCACCCAAAAGAATCGAACCCCGCAAAAGGAACGGCCACCGCAAGGGGGTTCTTGCGGTGGCCGCGGGAACCAGCCGGGGCCTGGCTGGGGGGCGCCGCAGAAGGCGGGCGCCCATTCAGTCTGAGATCGGGGACGCGGGGGTTCACGTCCCTGTCGTTTTCAACATGCCAATCGGCTGTGCCCTGACTATGCCGAGAAAATGGCGAAATTTTGATCGACCCGCCCGGATGCCCGGACCGAAGCCGTCATACCACCATTGCGCCTACACCCCCGATTGCACTTGCGGAATTGTGCGGGCATTCATAGGCGCACTATACAGGTCTGCCGCGAACCGCCCGAAAGCGCCCGATGATGATTCTGCTCGATCTGTTCAACGGACTGCCGGACATCGCCCGCACCGTGCTGCTGCTCAGCGCCGTCGCGGCGGCGGGGCTTGCGCTGGGCCAGGTGAAGGTACGCGGCGTCGGGCTCGGCATCGGCGGCGTGCTGTTCGCCGGCATCGCCGCCGGGCATCTGGCGAAGGAACTGGGCCTCCGCTTCGACCTGCATGTCCTGCATTTTTTGCGGGAATTCGGGCTGATCCTGTTCGTCTACACCATCGGCGTCCAGGTCGGCCCCGGCTTCTTCACCGCGCTGAAGAAGTCCGGCCTGACGCTGAACCTGCTGGCCGCGTCGCTGGTCGGGCTGGGCGTTCTGGTGGCCGTGGCGATCCATCTGCTGGCCGGGGTGCCGCTGCCGGCGGTGCTGGGCATCTTCTCCGGCGCCGTGACCAACACGCCCTCGCTGGGCGCCGCGCAGGAGATCCTGCGCGAGGTCGGCGCCTCCGCGGCGGAGGTGAACACGCCCAGCCTCGGCTACGCCGTGGCCTATCCGTTCGGCATCGTCGGCATCCTGATCACCATGGGGGTGGTGCGCGTCCTGTTCCGCATCGATCCGGGCGCGGAGGCCGAGGCGTTCGAGCGCAAGCGCCGCGCGCAGACCGAATCGATCGAGACGCTGGACGTCGCCGTGCGCAACCCGGCGGTGTTCGGCACGCGGCTGCGCGACATTCAGCTGTTCGGCGACATGGGCGTGATGGTGTCCCGCCTTCTGCGCGAGGGACTCCTTCAGGTGCCGCACAAGGACACGATCCTGTATCCCGGCGACATCGTGCATCTGGTCGGGCCGCGGGCAAAGCTGGACCGGATGAAGACCTACCTCGGTCAGGAGTCGGAGGTGACGCTGACCACCAAGGGCACCGACATACGGTGGGAACGGCTGGTCGTCACCAACGAGCAAGTGCTGGGCAAGACCCTCCGGCAACTGAACCTCGCCGACGCCTACGACGTGGTGGTCAGCCGCGTGAACCGCGCGGGCGTGGAACTGGTGCCGACACCGGCGCTGCCGCTCCAGTTCGGCGACATCCTGACCGCCATCGGCAAGCCGTCGGACCTGCAACGGGTGGCCGTGCTGATGGGCAATTCGACCCGCCGGCTGCAGCAGGTGGAATTCGTGCCGGTCTTCATCGGCATCATCCTGGGCGTCATACTGGGCTCCATCCCCTTCCACGTGCCGGGCATGCCGACGCCGCTGAAGCTGGGGCTGGCCGGCGGCCCGCTGGTGGTGGCCATCGTACTGGCGCGCATCGGGCACATCGGGCCGCTCGTCTGGTTCATGCCGCCGGCCGCCAATCTGGCGTTGCGCGAGTTCGGCATCGTGCTGTTCCTCGCGGTGGTCGGCCTGATGTCCGGCGACCGCTTCGTGGAGACGCTGGTGGACGGCGACGGGCTGGCCTGGATCGGCTATGGCGCGCTGATCACGCTTATCCCACTGCTCATCGTCGGCATCGTCGCCCGCGCCGTGAAGAAACAGAACTACCTGACGATCTGCGGCTTGCTGTCGGGCAGCATGACCGACCCGCCGGCCCTGGCCTTCGCCAACGCCATGAGCACGTCGGAAGCCCCGGCGCTGGCCTACGCCACGGTTTACCCGTTGGTGATGTTCCTGCGCATCCTGGCGCCACAGCTGATCGTCCTGTTCCTCTGGTAGGATGCGCCCAAGCAGCTTTCTCCAGATCGGGCCACAGGCCCGGCCTGGAGGAACCTGCACAGACGTCCAGACCTTCCGGGCCGTGCCGGCCGGGGCGCGGGCAAACCCGCCGGCCATGTGCCTGCGCATCCTCCACCGCAACTTCTGGTGCTTATGCTCTGGCAGGGCGCCTGATTCCCGACGTTCCTTCCCGGATTGGGGCTGCAAAATCCGCGTTGCGGGGGATTGGCCGGCGGTCTAGCTTATCGGCACCGTCCATGAATGGTCGGACAAGTCTTACCCCGCTTCCGGTTTTCCTGACGACAAGCCCCGCATGCACCGACATCCGCCCACGAATCCCAACGCGCCCGAAGCCGTCGTCGTCGAAAACCTTCACAAGCGGTTCGGGTCGCTGGAGGTTCTGAAAGGCGTCTCCCTGACGGCGCGCGAAGGCGACGTCATCACGCTGATCGGTTCCTCCGGCTCCGGCAAGAGCACGCTGCTGCGCTGCATCAACATGCTGGAGGTGCCGGACGAGGGGCGCATCGTCATCGGCGGCGAGACCATCGGCCTGAAGAAGGGCCGCGGCGGACGCACCATCCCCGCCGACGCCAAACAGGTCGACCGCATGCGCACGCGGCTCGGCATGGTGTTCCAGAACTTCAATCTCTGGACCCACATGACGATCCTGGAGAACGTCATCGAGGCGCCCGTGCACGTGCTGGGCGTGCCGAAGGCGGAGGCCGTGGACCGCGCCCGCATGCTGCTGGACAAGGTCGGCATCCTGGCGAAGGCCGATTCCTACCCGGTCCAGCTGTCCGGCGGGCAGCAGCAGCGCGCGGCCATCGCGCGGGCGCTGGCCATGCAGCCGAAGGTGATGCTGTTCGACGAGCCGACCTCCGCCCTCGACCCCGAGCTGGTGGGCGAGGTGCTGCTGGTCATCCGCCAGCTGGCGGACGAGGGCAACACCATGATTCTGGTGACGCACGAGATGGGCTTCGCCCGCGAGGTCGCGTCGGAGGTGGTGTTCCTGCACCAGGGCCGAATCGAGGAACAAGGGCCGCCCGACCGGGTTCTGCTCAATCCGGAATCGGAGCGTGTGCGACAGTTCCTTTCGCGCCATCTGTCGAACGGCGCATGAGACCTCAATTCACTTGACTGGCTTTGTAAAACCGTAAACCTCAGAAATTGCCCGGTTAAAAGAGCAGGCCAAAAAGGGCACCTGAACAGAGGAGGTCTTCCGTGAAGAAGATTGTTGCGGCGCTGGCGCTGGGCGCCATTGTGGCGGCCGTCGGCGGCATCGCCGAGGCCAAGGATTGGAAGAAGATCCGCATCGCGACCGAGGGCGCCTATGCCCCGTGGAACGCGACGGATCCGTCGGGCAAGCTGGTCGGCTTCGAGCCGGACCTCGCCATGGCGCTCTGCAAGAAGATGTACGCCGAGTGCGAGATCGTCGCCCAGGACTGGGACGGCATGATCCCGGCGCTTCAGCAGGGCAAGTACGACGGCATCATGGCCGCCATGTCGATCACCGACGAGCGCGAGAAGGTCATCACCTTCGCCGGCCCCTACGGCACCGAGCCGTCGATGTTCGGCACCATGAAGTCCTCGCCGCTGACCAAGGTCGACTACGGCACCGAGCGCGTTGACCTGTCCAAGGACGACCCGGCCGGCAAGGCCGCCATCGACAAGCTGGCCGATGCCCTGAAGGGCAAGACCGTCGGCGTGCAGACCTCCACCATCCAGGCGAACTTCATGGAGAAGTACCTGCCGAAGGTGACGGTCCGCACCTACGACAAGCTGGACAACGCCGGCATCGACCTGGCCGCCGGCCGCGTCGACGCCATCTACGGCGACCGTTCGGCGGTGGACGCCATCATCAAGTCGGACGCCGGCAAGGACATGGCCCTGGTCCCCCTGGCCTTCTCGCGCGGCGTGCTGGGCAAGGGCGTGGGCGTCGGCCTGCGCAAGGGCGATGCCGACCTGAAGGAACTGTTCAACAAGGCGATCGCCGAAGCGAACAGCGACGGCACCATCACCAAGCTGAGCACCCAGCACTTCGGCTACGACATCTCGATCAAGTAACCGCGTCCTTCCCCGAAGGTCTTCGCCAGAGACAACCATATCGCGTCATTCCCGCGAAGGCGGTAATCCAGGGCCACCCGGAAACTGGCCGGGTTGCCCTGGACCCCCGCCTTCGCGGGGGTGACGGAACCATGGAGGTCGTTTTGCGAAGCGCCTTCCGGGAGGCTTTCGCCGAGTGCCCATGTTCGAACTTCTTTCCTTCGGCCCGAACGGGTGGGGCGGCCAGCTGCTGGCCGGCACGGCGATGACCGTGGCGGTGTCGCTGTCGTCCTTCCTGCTCGGCCTCGTCTTCGGCTCCGCCGGGGCCGCGGCGAAGCTCAGCAACAACATCGTGCTGAAC
>JAEZPL010000366.1 GCA_023413605.1 Pseudomonadota bacterium | reverse complement strand
GTAGTTCTGGCCCGCCCAGTTGTTGGCCTCCGTCGGGATCATGCTGGAATGCAGGATGGTGCGCGGGATGTTCTCCGGCGCGCTGATCCAGGCGAACAGGGCCATGGCCTTGAAGCGGCGCTTCGCCAGAGTCTCGCCGAACAGCACCCGCGGCGGCTCGTTGACGATGCGCACCTCGATGCCGGCCTGCCGCCACTGCGCCTGGAGCACCTGCTGCAACACCTCGCGGGACCGGTTGCCGGCGGTGGTCATGATCTCCAGCGACAGGCGCTCGCCCTTCGCGTTGTGGCGCACGCCGGCGCGGCGCTCGGTCCAGCCGGCCTCGTCCAGCAGCTTCGCCGCCTGGGCCGGGTCGAAGGGATAGGTCGGGTAGCCCGGCACATGCACGCGGTCCAGCGGGCTGATCTCGTTGTGGGCGACCGGCTGGCGCCCGTCGTAGAGCTGTTTGGAGATCGCCTCGCGGTCGATGGCATGGAGCAGCGCCTTGCGCACCCGAACGTCCTTCAGCGCCGGGTTGTCGAGGTTCAGCTCCACATGCTCGAAGAACAGGCCGGGCTTGTAGACGACGTTGAACCGGCTGCCGTGCCGCTTTTCGAAGGCCAGAACCTGATCCAGCGGCAGGCCGGTTTCCCCCGGCACCATGTCCACCTGCCCGGCCAGCACGTTGGCCTCCAGGGCGGAGGTGTTCTCGATGGCCCGGACGACCACGCGCCGGAAGGCCGGCTTCGGCCCCCACCACGTCGGGTTCTGTTCCAGCACCACGTGGCTGCCCGGTTCCACCTGCGCGATGCGGTAGGGGCCGAAATAAAGACCGGGGTTGGTGGTGTCCGTCTCGTACTTGGACCGGGTGCGGTAGTTGGCCGGGTCGGCCTCGAACACCGGGCGCTCCAGGTGGGCGGGCAGGATTTCGAAGTCGTTGATCTCGGCGTAGGTGCAGACCGGCTTGTCACGGTGGATGGTGAAGGTGCGCTCGTCCTTCACGTCGATGGCGACGATGTCGCGCGCGAACAGGTCGAAGTTGGCGTAGCCGCTCTGCGGATGCTTGCCCACGGTCCAGGTGAACAGCACGTCGTCGGTCGTCACCGGCTTGCCGTCGCCCCAGGTGGCCTTGGGGTTGATGGTGTAGGTGACCTTGATGCCCTTCGTGCCGTCGGGCCGCGTCTCGTACTCAGCCGTGCCTTTTTCCAGCGACGGAAGCTCCGTGCACAGCATGCAGGTGAGCCGCCAGTCGGGGTCGTAGGCCGTGAAGGGCCGGCGCGCCATGGCGAGGATGTAGGCCTTGGCCGCCATCGCCTCGACCGAGGGGTGCCAGTTGGCGGGAAACTGGGTCAGGCCGATCACCAGCTCGTCCTTCGCCGCCAGCGCCGGAGGTGCTGCAAGCATCGGGGTCGCGGCAAGCATCGTGGTCACCGCCAGCGCGGCCAGTCCTTTTCGCATCGCGGCGCGTTCTCCATCCTCCAAGGTTCCAGCTTACGAACTATGGGGAGCGGCGGCGTTCCGGTCCAGCGCGGAACCGCGCGACGCGGGCCGCTTGACTGGAAATGGCTGCGGGTGTTTGTGCATGGCACCAGACGCAACCGGCCCTGCACAGCCAGAAGAATTGGGAGCCCGAGAACGCCCATGCCCGGCACCGTGACCCTGACGCGCGAAGGCGTCGTCGCCACCCTGACGATCAGCAACCCGGACAAGCTGAACGCCTTCGACAAGCCCATGTGGCACGCGATGATCCCGCTGCTGCGGCAGCTGGGCGCCGACGAGTCGGTGCGCGTGGTGGTGCTGCGCGGGGCCGGCGGGCGGGCCTTCAGCCCCGGCGCCGACATCTCGGAATTCGAGACGGAGCGCAACAGCCCGGAACAGGGCGCCGACTATGGCGTGCTGATGGACGAGGGGTTGAACCTGCTGCGCGAATCGCCGCACCCGACGCTGGCCGCCATCCAGGGTGCGTGCTGCGGCATCGGGCTGGCGGTCGCGCTGGCCTGCGACCTGCGCGTCTGCACCGACAACAGCCGCTTCGGCGTGCCGGTCAGCCGGCTGGGCATCTCCATGGCCCTGCCGGAACTGAAGCTGGTCTACGACATCGCCGGCGGCCCGGCGGCGCTGGAAATCCTGCTGGAAGGCCGCGTCTTCGGCGCGGCGGAGGCCAAGGACAAGCGCCTCGTCCACCGCGTCGTGACGGAAGCCGAGTTCGAGGGCGAGATCGCCGCGACCTGCGACCGCATCGCCGGCGGCGCCCCGCTGGCCGCCCGCCTGCACAAGCAGTTCGTCCGCCGCCTGTCCGACCCCACCCCGCTGACCGAAGCCGAGATCGCCGAATGCTACCACTGCTTCGGCACGGAGGACTTCCGCGAGGGCTACCGCGCGTTTCTGGAAAAGCGGAAGCCGGTGTTCCGGGGGCGGTGAGGCGCCGGCCGCAGCGCCCCCTCCCACCCGCCTTGCGGCGGGCACCCTCCCCCTCTTCGAGGTGGAGGGTTTGGCGCGAAGCGGCGGCAGTCCCCTCCCTCGCCCAGCGGGGGAGGGATAGGGAGGCGGCCCCCAACGCAACCACGCTCCCATCCTGGATGGACCCCATGCATGCCAGGGATCCCGGCAAAGCGGTGGTTTCCGGACGGGATGAGTCCAGATTGAGGGGATCGCCCACTCTCGACCGCCCCCTGCCCCGTGTCTTCGTCCAATCTGCCCCCTTCAGACCTGCCCCGGACCCCCCGGCCCCCGCCCTTCATCATCGCCTGCGCCCTGTTCATGGAGAACCTGGACGCGACGGTGATCGCCACGGCGCTGCCGCAGATCGCGCAGTCCATGGGCGAGGATCCGCTGCGGCTCAGCCTCGCCATGACGTCCTACATGCTGGCGCTGGCGGTGTTCCTGCCAGTCAGCGGATGGGCGGCGGACCGGTACGGCGCGCGCACGGTCTTCGCCTCGGCCATCGGGGTGTTCACGGTGGGATCGGTGCTGTGCGGCCTGTCGAACGGGCTGTACGAACTGGTCGCCGCGCGCGTGGTGCAGGGCATGGGCGGCGCCATGATGGTGCCGGTCGGCCGGCTGATCCTGCTGCGGACCGTGCCGAAGGAACGGTTGGTCCGCGCCATGGCGCAGATGACCACACCGGCGCTGATCGGCCCGGCGCTGGGGCCTCTGGTCGGCGGCTTCATCGTGACCTACGCGTCCTGGCGCTGGATCTTCTACATCAACGTGCCCATCGGCCTGATCGGCATCGCCCTGGTGCTGCGCCTGATCCCCAACGTGCGGGAGGAGGAGTCCGAACCCTTCGACACGCGGGGCTTCGCGATCAGCGCCTTGGCGCTGGCCGCGCTGATGTTCGGGCTGGAGAATGTCGGGCGGGCGTTGATGCCGCCGGCCGCGGT
The DNA here is from genome assembly GCA_023413605.1 of Pseudomonadota bacterium. Taxonomy (GTDB): domain Bacteria; phylum Pseudomonadota; class Alphaproteobacteria; order Azospirillales; family Azospirillaceae; genus Azospirillum. The sequence goes on along the minus strand of JAEZPL010000366.1, from coordinate 785 downwards.
GGCCGCGGTGCTGGCGCTGGGCGTGGCGGCGGCGTGGCTGTACCTGCGCCACGCGCGCGGGATCGCGCGGCCGGTGCTGGACCCAACCCTGCTGAAGCTGCCGACCTACTTCGCCTCGGTGTTCGGCGGCACGCTGTTCCGTATCGGCATCGGCGCGGTGCCTTTCCTGATGCCGCTGCTGCTTCAGGTCGGGTTCGGGCGCACGGCCTTCGAATCCGGGGCGCTGACCTTCGCAGGCGCCGTGGGCGCGCTGACCATGAAGCAGTTGGCCGGCCCGATCCTGCGCCGCCTGGGCTTCCGCCGCGTGCTGATCGCCAACGCGCTGCTGAGCGGCGCGATCCTGATGGGCTACGCGGCCTTCCGGCCGGAAACGGCGCATTGGGTGATCCTGGGCGCCCTGCTGGCGGGCGGCTTCTTCCGCTCGCTGCAATTCACCGGGCTGAACAGCTTGGCCTACGCCGAGGTGCCGAAGCCGCGCCTCAGCCGCGCCAACACGCTGGCCAACGTGATGCAGCAGGTGTCGCTCAGCCTGGGCGTCGCGGTGGGCGCGCTGGTGCTGCACCTGACGCAGGCCTATTCCGGAAGCGGCGCGCTGGCGCCCACGGACTTCGTGCCAGCCTTCCTGACCGTGGGCGGGTTGGCCTGCCTGTCGGCCCTGTTCTACGTGCCGCTGCCGCCCGACGCGGGCGCGGAGATCAGCGGCCACCGCGCGCGGGCGCGCGCCAAGGAAGCCCCGCAGGCCATGGAAGCGGCGGACTGAGCGTTTCGGCTGTTATCCCCCGTAC
>JAEZPL010000358.1 GCA_023413605.1 Pseudomonadota bacterium | reverse complement strand
GATCCATACATCCCCGAACCGGCCACCATACTGCCGAACGACGCATTATCCTGTCCGAGAGAGGTCGATCGTGACCACTGACACCGACACCCCCGCCCACGCACGGCCCGACCAGGCCGCCCCGCGCCGCCCGGTCACCCGCGGGCGGCTGGCGGTCCGGATCATCATCATGGCCGTGATCCTGGCGCTCCTTTTCGGGGCGCTGTACGGCTTCAACAGCTTCCGTGAAAAGGCCATCGCCGACTTCTTCGCCAACAACAAGCCGCCGCCGACCCCGGTGTCGGTGGCCGAGGCGAAGTCCCAGTCGGTGCCGAAGTACCTGAACGCCATCGGCACGCTGGCCGCCAGCCGGCAGGTCACCGTGGCGCCGGAGGTGGTCGGCCGCGTGACCCAGATCTTCTTCGAATCCGGCGCCCGCGTGAAGGCCGGCGCTCCGCTCGTGCAGCTCTACGACGCCACGGAGCAGGCCGACCTGCTGGCCTACCGCGCCCAGGCGAAGCTGGCCGAAACGAACCTGGAGCGCGCCCGCAACCTGCTGCGCAACCAGGCCGGCCCGCAGGTCACCGTTGACCAGAACCAGGCGCAGCTGGACGAGGCCAACGCCAACATCAAGCGGACGGAATCGCTGATCTCGCAAAAGCTGATCCGCGCGCCCTTCGACGGCGACCTCGGCATCCGGCAGGTGAACGTCGGCGAGTATGTGAGCGCCGGCGGGCCCGTCGTCACGCTGACCGACCTGTCGAAGCTGTACGTGAACTTCACCCTGCCGGAACAGGCGCTCAGCCAGATCCGGGTGAACCAGCCGGTGCTGGTCACCGCCGACGCCGCACCGGGCCACACCTTCAACGCGGTCATCACCACGATCGAGCCGCAGGTCAGCGCCGACACCCGCGCCATCAAGGTGCAGGCGACGCTGGACAACCCGGAACGCAAGCTGCTGCCGGGCATGTTCGCCAACGTCCGCGTCGTGCAGCCGCCGGCCGCCGACCGCATCGTCGTGCCGGAAACGGCGGTGGACTACACGGTCTACGGCGACAGCGTCTTCGTCGTCACCACGCAGAAGGACGCCGAGGGCAAGCACGGCCACGTCGTGAACCGCGTTCCGGTGAAGACCGGCGACCGGTTCGAGAACGGCGTGGAGATCCTGTCCGGCCTGAAGCCCGGCGACCGGGTGGTGTCCTCCGGCCAGTTGAAGCTGACCAACGGCGCCGCCGTGGTTCCGACGGAAGCCAGCGCGCTGGTGCCGCCGCAGCCGCTGCCGCGCAATTGAGGGACCGGCCATGGCCTTCACCGACATCTTCATCCGCCGCCCGGTCCTGGCGCTGGTCGTCAGCCTGCTGATCCTGCTGGTCGGCGTGCGGTCGCTGATGGATCTGCCGATCCGCCAGTATCCGGAGCTGAAGAACACCGTCATCACCATCACCACCTCCTACCCCGGCGCCTCTCCCGACCTGATGCAGGGCTTCATCACGACGCCCATCGAGCAGGCGGTGGCGACGGCGGAGGGCATCGACTACATCACCTCCTCCTCGACCCAGGGGGTGAGCCTCGTCACCGCCTACATCCGGCTGAACTTCGACCCCAACGTCGCGATGACCGACGTCATGTCGAAGGTGCAGCAGGTGAAGTACCAGCTGCCGCGCGAGGCCAACGACCCGGTGATCCTGAAGTCCACCGGCGAGACGACCTCGATCCTCTACATGGGCTTCTCCAGCCCCGAGCTGTCGGGGGCGGCCATCTCCGACTACCTGACGCGCGTGGTGCAGCCGCTGCTGTCAACCGTGCCCGGCGTGGCGGAGGCCCAAATCCTGGGCGGGCAGACCTTCGCCATGCGCGTCTGGCTGGACCCGGAACGGATGGCGGCGCGCAACATCTCGGCCGCCGACGTGCGGACGGCCATCCAGGCCAACAACTTCCAGTCCGCCCCCGGTCAGGCCAAGGGCGTCTTCGTCGTCTCCAACATCACCACCAACACCGGCCTGACCGACGTGGAGCAGTTCCGGCAGATGGTGGTGAAGTCCAAGGACGGCGCGCTGGTCCGCATGAAGGACATCGCCCAGGTGGAGCTGGGCGCGCAGAGCGCCGACGCCAGCGTATCGATGAACGGCCAGCAGGCCATCTTCATCGGCGTGAACTCCACCCCCACCGGCAACCCGCTGACCATCGTGGCGGACATCCGCAAGCTGGTGCCGGAGCTTCAGCGCAACCTGCCGCCGTCGCTGAAGATGGAGATCGTCTACGACTCCACGCGCTTCATCCAGGCCTCCATCGACGAGGTGCAGAAGACGCTGATCGAGGCGGTGGCCATCGTCATCGTGGTGATCTTCCTGTTCCTGGGCAGCTTCCGGTCGGTGCTGATCCCCATCGTGACCATCCCGCTGTCCATCGTGGGCGCCGCGACGATCATGCTGGCCATGGGCTTCAGCCTGAACCTGCTGACGCTGCTCGCCATGGTGCTGGCCATCGGTCTGGTGGTGGACGACGCCATCGTGGTGGTGGAAAACGTCCACCGCCACCTGGAGGAAGGCAAGTCTCCGGTCGAATCGGCCCTGATCGGCGCGCGGGAGATCGTCGGGCCGGTCATCTCCATGACCATCACGCTGGCCGCGGTCTACGCGCCCATCGGCTTCCTCGGCGGGTTGACCGGTGCCCTGTTCCGGGAATTCGCCTTCACGCTGGCGGGGGCGGTCATCATCTCCGGCATCGTGGCGCTGACCCTGACGCCCATGATGTGTTCCCTGCTGCTGACGCCGCAGATGAACGAGGGCCGCTTCGCCCTCTTCATCGACCGGACGTTCGAAAAGCTCACGAACTGGTACGGGCGCCGTCTGGCCGGTTCGCTGGACTACCGCGCGGCGACCCTGCTGTTCGGCGTCGGCGTTCTGGCCAGCGTCGGCTTCCTCTTCGCCAACACCATGTCGGAGCTGGCGCCGGAGGAGGACCAGGGCATCCTGTTCGGCATCACCAAGGCGCCGCAATACGCCAACCTGGACTACATCGACACCTACGGCCGGCAGCTGGACGAGGTCTTCACCCGCTTTCCGGAGACCGACACCCGCTTCGTGCTGAACGGCATGCCGACCCTGACCCAGGGCTTCGCCGGCATGATCCTGAAGCCGTGGGACGAGCGCACGCGGTCGGCCAAGGAACTCCAGCCGCTGGTCCAGGCGGAGCTGGGCAACGTCAGCGGCACGCAGATCTTCCTGGTGTCGCCGCCGGCCCTGCCCGGCTCCACCGGCGGCCTGCCGGTGCAGCTGGTCATCAACAGCCCCGGCGACTACAAGACCATCTTCGATGCCATGGAGCGCATCAAGGCGGCGGCGCGCGACAGCGGCATGTTCATCGTCAGCGACAGCGACCTCCAGTTCGACAGCCCGGTGATCCGGCTGAAGGTGGACCGGTCGAAGGCGGCGGACCTCGGCCTGTCCATGGCGGCGGTGGGCGACACGCTGGCCGTGATGGTGGGCGGCAACTACGTCAACCGCTTCAACCTGAACGGCCGGTCCTACGAAGTCATCCCGCAGGTTCCGCGCGACAAGCGCCTGACGCCGGACGCGCTGACCCGGTACTACGTCACCGCGGCCAACGGCGCGCAGGTGCCGCTGTCCACCATCGTCTCCATCGAGACGGCGACGGAGCCCAACGCGCTGACCAAGTACAACCAGCTTCCCTCCGCCACCTTCTCGGCCGTGCCGATGCCGGGCGTGACGATGGGGCAGGCCGTGGACTTCCTGGAGCAGACGGCCCGCGAGATCCTGCCGGCCGGCTTCGGCCACGCCTACCTGTCGGAATCCCGGCAGTATGTGACGGAGGGCAACCAGCTGATGATCACCTTCGCCTTCGCGCTGGTGGTCATCTATCTGGTGCTGGCCGCCCAGTTCGAATCCCTGCGCGATCCGCTGGTGATCCTGATCTCCGTGCCGATGTCGATCTGCGGCGCGTTGCTGCCGCTGTTCTTCGGCCTGTCCACCATGAACATCTACACGCAGGTGGGCCTTGTGACGCTGATCGGCCTGATCAGCAAGCACGGCATCCTGATGGTGGAATTCGCGCGCGAGATGCAGATCAACGAACAGGTGGACCGCCGCACCGCGATCGAGCACGCGGCCCGCGTCCGCCTGCGCCCGATCCTGATGCCCACGGCCGCCATGGTGGTGGGGCTGCTGCCGCTGCTGACCGCCAACGGCGCCGGTGCGGCCAGCCGCTTCTCCATCGGTCTGGTGATCGTGTCGGGCATGCTGATCGGCACGCTGTTCACGCTGTTCGTCCTGCCGGCGGTCTACACGGTGTTGGCGAAGGACCACCACGCCGCAGCCACCTCGCGCCGCGCGCAGGAGATCGCGGCGATGACGCGGTCATAAAAGGGCCTTTCCCTCCCCCCGCACTCCAATCCCCTCCCCTGCGAAGCGGGGGAGGGTTAGGGAGGGGGCTCAGCGCGAGTAATTTTGCAACATTCCCCCAAAACTCCTTTATGATTGATACAAAAAGTCTCCGCCTAGAAGAAATTCGTTTAATAAAATCTTATTATTGTATTTTCTCTTACTGCTCAAATTTTTGAAAGTACAGATACCTCTGTGTGCGATGACTAAAAGATCCAGGTTTATAATTATGAACGCTCTGAACAAAAGTGATTCGTGTGTCCCTTGATGGACCACACTTCGACAGACTGAAAGCGCGTCACATCGCCGCATACAGTTCGGCTGATGCTCTTGGAATGGGAAAGGTTTTGCTTTAATATCCTGCCACCGACTCGCGCAGGGGGCGCGTTAACGCTGGCGGTGACACAACGGTGGCAAAATGGACAAGAATGATCTCGTTCTAGCTGTTCTAGCCACTCGTCCATCAGCTGAATTAAGCCCCGTCCAAGTTCAAAAATTATTTTTCCTGATTGATAAAAACATATCTCAGGATATCGGTGGGCCGCTTTTTAACTTTCAGCCTTATGACTTTGGACCGTTTGATAAAAACGTTTACACATCATTAGAAGATCTATCCGAGAACGGCCATATCAAAATCAAAAACCCACGCTCACGATATCGAAAGTTCATTGTAACAACTGATGGATTGCAGCGTGGAAAGAAAAATTTGGAACAGCTTAGCGATAGTGCTCGCTCCTACATTGAGCATGTTATCGATTGGATGCTTCCATTAACGTTTGATCAGTTAGTAGAAGCGGTCTACAAAGCATATCCCGAAACAAAGAAAAACAGCATTTACCAGTCGAGATAAAAATGACAATTGTAATTGGATTACATTGCTCGGATGGCATCGTTATAGCAACGGATAGCGCGATGACCGTAAGCGCTGGAAATCAAGCCACGGCTGAGATGAAGGGACAAAAACTGTTCCGACTTTCCAATGATATCATGTTTGCATTTGCTGGAACCGGGCACACAGCTGAAAGGGCGCGGCGTTATTTAGGGCTTCGTATTGATAGTTTGATAGCAGAAGCAGATTCCACAGAGGATTTGGGGGATCGAATTGGTGAAGCGATGGAGGCTTACCTCAACGAAAGAAGGCTTGACCCGATTTCTGAGTTTGATGCCAGCCTACTCCTTGGCGTCAGGCACAAAGGTGTCTTTGACTTGATTGAATTTGGACAAGGGTTCAGACCAAAGTTCTATGGTGAGCAAAGCTTTGTTGTTACATTGGGAAGCGGGAAGCCCTTCGCTGACCCTTTTATGGCATTTCTCCAAAAAGCATGCGATATGTACAGCATTACCGTTGAGCAAGCCAAAGTTCTTGCATATTGGATTGTCTCATATGCTGTCGAAACGAACACTGGTGGGGTGAAAGGT
>JAEZPL010000341.1 GCA_023413605.1 Pseudomonadota bacterium | reverse complement strand
TCGGGCGACACCACGTTGGTGACGCGGGCGTTGTCGATGCCCTGGATGGTGTTGGTCGCCTGGCGCGAAGCGCTGGTGGAGTCCATGCGCAGGCCGTTGCCGGCCAGCAGGTTCTTGCCGGCGTAGCCGCTGTCGCCGGCCAGCTTGTCGATCTGCTCCTTGAGGGCGTTGAACTGCGCGGCCAGGGACTTGCGGGTGGCCATCGAGCCGGCGTCGGTGCCGAGCGCGGAGTAGGCGGCGGTGGTCAGACCGCGGGCCTGCTCGATCATGCTCTCGATCGCGGTCAGGCCCTTGTCGGCCGCCTTGATCGTGCTGACCGACTGACCCATGGCATCCTTCAGCGACGTCAGATCGCCGGCGCGCTGATTCAGACCCTTCGCGGCAAAGAACGACGTCGGGCCGTCGAGCGCCGAGTTGATCTTGTTGCCGGTTGAAAGGATGTTCTGCTTCTTCGCGATCTGGTCCTGAACGCCCTGCAGCTGCAGCAGGTTCGTGCGCATCGAGGCGGTCAGGGTGACGTCGTTGATGGCCATGGCTCAAGTCTCCTTCTGAGGCTCGCCTCGCGGCTGGCTTGAGTCCGGGCGAGGCAACGTGCGTTTGCGTACCCCCGCTTCATCAAAAGCCGTGCCAAGTGGGGGTGTTTCCCGCAAGCCACTGATAGCGCAGTGATTATTCTGCCGTTCCGCGGCGAAGACCTGAGCGGTGGAGGAGATTGTTTCCGGGGGGCGCGGAAAAGTTTGCCGAGTGGGGGACGGTTTGCCGTGTAACGTGGTGGACAAATCTTCCTATCGGCCCCTTCCCATCGGCCGGTTGGCCGGTGGGGGCGGAAGCTCTTGGTAACGGCGGCGCGCGCCGCTATCGTCGGGGTCCCAAGCATCAAACAGTCATCGACACCATCAACGATAAGGAGGGACGAACCATGGCCGGACGCATCGAGGCGCGGTTGCAGGAACTGGGGATCGAACTGCCGCAGGCGGCTTCCCCGGTGGCGGCCTATGTGCCCTACACGCTGTCGGGCAAGACGCTCTACATTTCGGGGCAGGTCACCGTGTGGAACGGCGAGCGCCGATTCCTCGGCAAGGTCGGCCAGGACTTCACCGTGGAGCAGGGCAAGGAGGCGGCGCGGCTGTGCGGCCTGAACATCATCGCCCAGGCCAAGGCGGCTTGCGGCGGCGACCTGGACCGGGTGGTGCGCGTGCTGCGTCTGGGCGGCTTTGTGAACAGCGGTCCGGACTTCCACCAGCACCCGCAGGTGATCAACGGCGCGTCGGAGCTGATGATGGAGGTGTTCGGCGACGCCGGAAAGCACGCCCGCGCGGCGGTCGGCGCGCCGTCCCTGCCGGGCAACGTGGCGGTCGAGGTCGACGCGGTGCTGGAACTGGCTTGAGCCGCAGAGGGGCCGCAGAAGCCGGGGGTGTCTTGCCGCAACGCGGCAAGGCACCCACCTCCCTTGGCGTATCCGCGAAGGAGAGAGCATGCCCGACGGCAAGGATTTCAGCGCCGATGGGGGAACCGGTGGGGCCATCACGGTCAAGGTCCTGACCGGCATCGGCCAAGCGGACCCGCAGCAATGGGACGCCTGCGCGGGGTCGGACAATCCGTTCCTCAGCCACGCCTTCCTGCTGGCGCTGGAGGAATCGGGATCGGCCGTGCGGCGCACCGGTTGGCAGCCCACGCACCTGACGGCGCTCGACTCCACGGGACGGATCGTTGGCGCCGTGCCCATGTATCTGAAAAGCCATTCCTACGGCGAGTATGTGTTCGACCACGCCTGGGCGCACGCCTACGAGCGGGCGGGCGGGCGCTATTACCCGAAGCTCCAGGTCGCGGTGCCCTTCACCCCGGTGCCGGGGCCGCGCCTGCTGGCCCGGCCGGACGTCGTGGCCGCCGGGGCCGGTGATGCCGTTCTCGCCGGCCTGATCGAGGCGATGGAGGAGGTGGCGCGGCGCTACGGCGTGTCCTCCGTCCACGTGACCTTTCCGACGGAGGCCGACTGGACGCGGCTGGGTGCTGCCGGCTGGTTGCAGCGCGAGGGCGTGCAGTTCCATTGGGAGAACCGCGGCTACGCCAGCTTCGATGACTTCCTGGGGGCGCTCAATGCGCGCAAGCGCAAGGCCATCCGCAAGGAGCGGCGCGAGGTGGCGGAAAGCGGCGTGCGGCTGCACAGTCTGACCGGCGCCGACCTGAAGCCGGAGCACTGGGACGCCTTCCACCGCTTCTACATGGAAACCGCTGACCGGAAGTGGGGCGGCGGCTATCTGAACCGCGCCTTCTTCCAATTGCTTGGCGAGACGATGGCCGACCGGGTGATGCTGGTGATGTGCGAGGACGGCGGGGAATGGGTGGCCGGCGCCTTGAACCTGATCGGCGGCGACGCGCTGTACGGCCGCAACTGGGGCTCCGACGGCAGCTACCGCTTCCTGCATTTCGAGGCCTGCTACTACCGCGCGCTGGACTTCGCCATCGAGCGGAAGCTGGCGCGGGTGGAGGCCGGCGCGCAGGGCGAGCACAAGATCCAGCGTGGTTATCTGCCGGTGCCGACCTACAGCGCCCATTGGGTCGCCGATCCGAATTTCCGCCGCGCGCTGGGCGACTATCTGGACCGCGAACGGGCCGGCATGGAAGCGGAGCGGGATGCCCTGATGGAGTTCTCGCCCTATCGGAAGGAAGGGGAGTGCTGAGGCCGTGACGCGACGATCAATCGATCGTCGTGCCCCACGGGCGAACCCAATCCTCAATACGGAACGCGATCCGGCCGGGCCGCCCATTCGTCGAACACCGCGCGGGCTTCCTCGGCCAGCAGGCGCTGCATGGGAATGGAGCGCTGTTCCAGGGTCAGCGCGATCTCCGTGTAGAGGAAGGCATCGTCGAAGCCGATGGAGGCCGCGTCCTCGCGCCCGTTGGCGTAGACGATGCGCTCGATCCGCGCCCAATAGATCGCCGCGAGGCACATGGGGCAGGGCTCGCAGCTGGTGTAGACCGTCGCTCCCGCCAGACTGAAGGTGCCGAGGTCGCGGCAGGCGTTGCGGATGGCCACGACCTCCGCATGGGCGGTCGGGTCGTTGGTGGAAGTGACCTGATTCCAGCCCTCGCCCAGAATGCGCCCATCCCTGGCGATGACCGCGCCGAAGGGCCCCCCGGCGTTGTTTTGCGAGTGGGCGCGGCTGAGATCGATGGCGCGGCGCAGGCACGCGGTGTCGAAATCGTTCATGCGGGTCTCTTTCCCAACCTCAATCCCCCAACCTTGATCCTTTGCGTCTATCATACCCAAGACGCCAGAAGTTCGGCGACGGAGGTTTCGCGCAGGGGCGTGCGTGCGGGCGGGGGACCACCATCGGCGCGCAGGCCCATCAGGGTTTCCACCAGAGGCTCTGCCCCCGGCGTGACCTGCACCTGCCCGCGCGCGGCGACTTGCGGGTGGTCGGTAACCTCGGCCAGGGTGGGCAGCGCCTCGAAGCAGCAGTCCACCGGGTCGAGCAGCGCCTTCCAGGCCGCGAGGTCGCGGGCGGCGAACAGGGCGGCCAGTTCTTCCGTCAGGGCGGTCTGGGGCAGCGGGTCGGCCTGCCGCGCGATCCAGTCGGGACGCCCGACCGCCTCGCAGAAGCCGCGCCAGAATTTCGCCTCCAGCGCCGACAGGGTGATGAAGCGCCCGTCCGCCGTGCGGTAGATGCGGTAGCAGGCCGCGCCGCCGGACAGCAACGCCGCGCCACGCTCCGGCGCTTCGCCGCGCGCCGCGGCGGTCAGGTTGAAGCCCTGCCAGCCCAGCACCGTTTCCATGATGGACAGATCGAGGAAGCAGCCCTGCCCCGTGCGTTCCCGCCCGAACAGGGCGGCGACGACGGCCAGCGCCGTCTGCTGGGCGGAGGCGAAGTCCGCCACCGGTGGATGGCTGATCATCGGTCGATCCGGCAGCCCGGAGGAATCCAGTCCGCCGCCGATCGCCATGTAGTTCAGGTCGTGTCCGGCGCGCTGGGCGTAGGGGCCGGTGCTGCCCCAGCCGGATAGGCTGGCGTGCACCAGCCGCGGGTTCAGCGCGCGCAGCCGTTCCCGCCCGACGCCGAGCTTGTCGAGCACGCCCGGACGGTAGCTTTCCACCAGCGCGTCGGCCTTGCCGATCAGGTTTTCGAAGGCGGCACGACCGTCCGGGCTTTTCAGGTCGATGCGGACGATGGCCTTGCCGGCGTTCAGCAGCTTGTAGGCAGCGGTGGTGCCGTCCGCGTCGGTCGGCCCCAGCCGGCGCAGCGGGTCGCCGTCCGGCGGCTCGACCTTCACCACCTCGGCGCCGAGATCGGCGAGCAACTGGGCGGCATAGGGACCCGGCAGGTACTGGCCCAGGTCGATGATGCGGAGCCCGGTCAGAAAGGGCAGGGACATGCGGTGCGTCTCCCGATCATGATTTTTCATTCGTTGTAGCGCCGGATCGTCCGTCCGCCCAGCCGCATTGCGTCGCCCGCACAATTCAAACGCGCCCTCCAAACGCAACGATGGGGCGACGGCAGGGTTTGACGGCGCTGGATTATCCCCGTACCGTTCCCCGAAGCCACTTCGGGTTGTACATGCGGTAGCGAATACATGTGCAATCCGTGATGCAATCCGTGATGTTCAAGGGGGAAGCGGCATGCCGACAATTCGGGTTCTGGCGGTCGACGGCGGCGGAGTTCGCGGCATCCTGCCGGCCAAGGTTCTGACGTGGCTCGAAGCGCAGACCGGCAAGCGCTGTTCCGAGATGTTCCACTTCATGGCCGGCACCTCCAACGGCGCCGTCATGACAAGTGGTCTGGCAAAGCCGAACCCCCTATCGGCGCAGGAGCTTCTGGACATCTATGTGACGACCAGCGGCAAGGTCTTCCACCAGTCGCTGTGGCGCAAGATCAAGACCCTGGACGGGCTGATCGGCCCGAAGTACGGCGCGGACTATTACGAAAGCGTCCTGAGGAAGGCCTTGGGCACGGACACGCTGCTGTCGGACGTGCGCGATGTCGAGCTGTTGCTGACGACCTACGACATGTACGGCTCGCGCCCGTATTTCTTCAAAAGCTGGCGCGCGCGCGGCGACCTGAGCCCGCGCTCCCGCGCCGAGGCGCAGTTGGGCTTTGGCGAGGTCGAGGACAGCAAGGCGCGCGACTTTCCCCTGTGGCTGGCCGCCCGGTGCAGCTCCGCCGCGCCCACCTATTTCCCCACGGCTTTGGCCGTCAGCCAGGCCGGCACCAGCTTCCCCTGCACGGACGGCGGTGTCTACGCCAACGACCCCGGGATGTGCGCCTTCGCCTCGATCCTGCGCCTGTACCGCAAGGAACTGGAGGCCGGCGACCTGGAAATCCAGATCATGTCCATCGGCACCGGCGGTGTGAACTACCGCTACACCTATGAGGAGTCGCGCGGCTGGGGTAAGCTGGGCTGGGCCATCCCCAGCCTGAACGTGATGTTCGACGGCACCAACAAGACGGTCGATTACCAACTGGCCGAGATTTTCGGCGGGCAGCACAGCAACCGCGGTCCCGCCTTCCTCGCCTTGCCGAGCGTTCAGCTGGAAAGCAGCCGCTATTACCGCATCCAATCGAACATGGGCGATCCGCGGGACAACCCGGCCCACGCCAGCACCGACCTGGACGACGCCTCGCCTGAGAACGTCGAGAAGCTGCTGATCGCCGGCGATGCGATGATCAAGAACAACATCGCGAGCCTGGAGGAGTTGGCCGAGATGCTGAAGGCTCCGAAGGATCCCGTGTCGGTGGACGACGACATTCCGGAAGCGGCGGAATCCGAGCTGGTGTAAGGGCCGATTGTTCAACACCAAGACACCAAGACGATCAGCGCCGGCCCGGAAGCGATGCCTTGACTGACAAGTTTGGTGTCTTGGTGTCTTTCAACCTGTTTGGAAAGTTTCTCGATAGAGGGGGCACTCTCCATTGTCATCCCAGCCTTCGCTGGGATGACGGGGAAAGGCATCAAGGAGATATCCGCATGGGCTTTCCAAACAGGCTCTTGGTGGTGAATTCCCCAACCGTGGGGAAGGGCGCAAAGGCAAAAAAGAAGGGGGCCTTTCGGCCCCCTTGTTCGTTCCGTCATCGGAACCGGCGTTATTCCGCCAGCTCGTGCATGACTTCGTCCTCGTCCTCGTCGCCGGCGCGGCGCTTGCGGGAGCCCTCCGCGTACTCGAAGGAGGGCTTGTCGTCCTTGATGGTCACCTTGACCACGCCGCCCTTGCTGAGCTTGCCGAAAAGCAGCTCCTCGGCGAGCGGCTTCTTCAGGTGCTCCTGGATCACGCGGCCCAGCGGACGCGCTCCGTAGAGCGGGTCGTAGCCCTTCTTGCCCAGCCACTCGCGAGCCAGATCGTCCAGCTCGATCGTGACGCCGCGGTCTTCCAGCTGCGCCTCCATCTGCATGATGAACTTGTCCACCACGCGGTTGATGACCTCCTGGGTCAGCGGCGCGAACGGGATGATCGCGTCGAGGCGGTTGCGGAATTCCGGCGTGAACAGCTTCTCCACCGCCTCCATGTCCTCGCCGACCCGACGCTCGCGCTCGAAGCCGATGGCCGGCTTGGCCATGTCGGCCGCGCCCGCGTTCGAGGTCATGATGAGGATCACGTTGCGGAAGTCGACCGTCTTGCCGTTGTGGTCCGTCAGCTTGCCGTGGTCCATGATCTGCAACAGGATGTTGAACAGATCCGGATGCGCCTTCTCGATCTCATCGAGCAGCAGCACGCAATGCGGGTGCTGGTCGATGCCGTCGGTCAAAAGGCCGCCCTGGTCGAAACCGACATAGCCGGGAGGCGCGCCGATCAGCCGCGAGACCGAGTGCCGCTCCATGTACTCGGACATGTCGAAGCGGATCAGCTCGACCCCCAGCGCCCGGGCCAACTGGCGTGCGGCTTCGGTCTTGCCTACCCCTGTCGGGCCGGCGAAGAGGAAGGAGCCCACCGGTTTGTCCGGTGCCTTTAGCCCTGCAC
>JAEZPL010000337.1 GCA_023413605.1 Pseudomonadota bacterium | reverse complement strand
CGGCCAGCCCTTCCTCCACCGCCCGTTTCGGCGTCTCGTCGTCGGCGGCCAGCAGGACGGTGAAGGGAGCGTCGTGCCTGATCTGCGCGAAGAACTGCCCCGTCGCCCCGAAGCTGAGGATCGCCTTGTGGCCGGTTTTCTCCTCGAAGGCCTTGGCGATCTCCCTGGCGGGGGCCGTGAAGTTCGCGGCCACGGCGACGTTGGTCTCCCCGGCCTGCGCCGCGGCGGACACGGACAGCAGCAGAACGGAGGCAAGCAGAAGGCGCGTCATACCCGAAACTCCCTTCGTCTTGGTCAGTCGACCGCAAGGATGATGTGCGAGGCGTCGATCAGCGTACAGGCCGGTTCGCCGACGGTGAAGCCCAGATCGTCGGCGCTGTGCCGCGTGATGATGGCGGTCAGCGTTTTGCCGCCGCCGATGTCGAGCGTGATCTCGCTGTTGACCGCGCCGTCCTCGCGGCGGACCACCGTGCCTTCGATCCGGTTGCGCACCGAGGTGCGGCGCGCCTCGTCCGCCGGGGCCAGCATGACGAAGGGCGCCTTGATCAGGGCCGTCGCTTCGCGGCCGGGGAACAGCCCCAGTTCGCGCACGCTGTCGCGGGTGATGACCGCGGTGACGGTCGTGCGCTCCGACACGGCCAGCGCGACTTCCGCGTTCACGGCGCCGTCGGCGATGGCGGTCACGGTTCCGCGCAAGGCGTTGCGTGCACTGGTGCGCATGAAGAACCCCCACATCAGGCTGGCCGCGGACAGGCCGGTTCCGGACAGGTCCGGTTCCAGTGCCTGGAAGGCGCGCGCCAATTCCCCCTCCAGCCGGTGGAATGTCGCCACCAGCCGCAGGCCGTCCGGCGTCAGGCTCGTTCCGCCGCCGCGTCGCCCGCCGGCCTGCGCGTCCACCAGCGGACGGCCGAACAGGTTGTTCATGGCGTCGATGGCGTCCCAGGCGGCCTTGTAGGTGATGCCGACGGCCCGCGCCGCCGCGGAGATGCTCCCCTCGCGCCCCACCGCCTCCAGCAGGCGGATCCGCTCCGCCCCGATGGGCGACGCGTGCGGCGCCGCGAAGGAAACCTGTGGGTGAAGGGGCATGACCGACCTCGCCGGTATCGCTATATACCACAGCTATATAGCCATGCTTCGCATATGCGAACCCGATTTTTCGCCGCACCTGCCTTTTCAGCGCGCACGTCCGACTCTACCTGGCCCGGTCCAGGCCCCGAATCTCCGGCTGGCCGGTCCGCTGGGCACCATGGTGCGCGCGGCTGCCGATCCGCTCGGAATAGGCGCGCGTCAGCTCCGCGCCGAACAGGAAGATGGCGGCCGAGTAATAAACCCACAGCAGAATGAGGACGAACGACCCGGCGGCGCCATAGATCGACGCAACGCCGCTGGTGCCGAGATAGAATCCGATCAGGAACTTGCCCACGGCGAACAGGAAGGCGGTGACCGCAGCACCCAGCCAGACGTCCATCCAGGGAATGCGGGTGTCGGGCAGGATGCGGTACATCAGGGCGAACAGCACCGTCAGCACGGACCAGGACGTGATGACGTCGAACAGCCACAGCAAGGTCGGCAGCGCCGGAAGATACCGGGCGGCCCATTGACCGAAAGCGGCCAGCGCCGCGCTGACAACCAGCGAGACGATCAGCAGGAAGCCGATGGCCCCGATCAGCGCCAGCGCCTTCAGGCGCACCTTCACAAGCCATGTGATCGCCGATTCCTGCGGCAGCGATGCCTTCCAGACGCGGTTCAGGGCGGTTTGCAGCTCCGCGAAGACGGTGGTCGCGCCGACGATGATGGTCAGGATGCCGAACAGGCTTGCCCAGATGCTGCTTCCCCGGCTTCCGGCCCGCGCGATCATGTCCTGCACGGTCTGCGCCGAATCCTGGCCGATCAGCGTCGCCAGCTGGTCCACCAACGCGCCCCGCGCCGCGTCGTCGCCGAAGACCAGGCCGGCCAGCGCGATGACCACGATCGCCAGCGGCGCCAGCGAAAAGATGGTGTAGAAGGCGATGGCAGCCCCCAGGCTCATCGCGTCGTCGTTGAACCAGCCGCGGGTCGCATCGGCAACGATCTCCCACCCGCGCCGCATCATGTCCATCGCGCCCCTCCATTCCGCCCGTGCGCCGCAAAGCCCCTGGCGCACCAGCCGGAGGCATGACGGTAACGCGCGGGCGGCCCGTCCGTCGCACAAAGATCCCCACGCCGGTCAGAGCGGCCATGCGGTCGACAATATCCCAGCGCAGGGCTCAGCGATCTGTGCTTTCCTGAAGGGCAAGAACACTGTCCGGCCGTCAACCGCCGGGCCTGCATCGGGAGGAAACGCGTGATCCGAGACTTCTGCCGGCCGGGGCGCTCCCCGGTCGTCGCCAGCGAGGCGGCCGCCGCCACCTCGCACCCCCTTGCCACCGCTGCCGCTCTGGAGATCCTGCTGGCCGGCGGCGGCGCCGTGGACGCCGCCATCGCCGCCGTCGCCGTGCAGTCGGTGGTCGAGCCGCACATGACCGGCATCGGCGGCGACTGTTTCGTCCTGTACGCCCCCGCCGACGGGCCGGTGGTGGCGCTGAACGGCAGTGGCCGGGCGCCGGTCGCGGCCAGCGTCGCGCGCCTTGCCGAACTGGGCGTCACCGGCGAGATTCCCCGACACAGCGCCCACGCGGTGACCGTACCGGGTGCCGTGGCCGCCTGGACGCGCCTGCACGCCGACCACGGCCGCCTGCCGCTCGACCGCCTGTTCGCGCGGGCCATCCGCTACGCCGAGGACGGCTACGGAGTCGCGCCGCGCGTCGCGCACGACTGGGCCAACGACTCCGCCCTGCTGGAGCGCGACGAGGGCTGCCGCGCCGTCTTCCTGCCGAACGGCCACCCGTTGCGCGCCGGTGAGCGCCACGCGCAGCCCCTGCTCGGTCAACGCCTGCGGGAGATTGCGCGCCATGGGTCCGCGGCCTTCTACACCGGTGCCACGGCGGAATCGCTGGTCGCCTTCCTGCGCGCCCGCGGCGGCCTGCACACGCTGGACGATTTTGCCGAGGCCATGGACGGGGCGGAGTACGTCACCCCCATCGCCACGGACTACCGCGGTTACGAAATCCTGGAATGCCCGCCGAATGGCCAGGGCCTTGCCGCGCTGATGATCCTGAACACGCTGGGCGGCTTCGATCTGACGGACCCGCTCGACGAAGCGGCGCGGCACCATCTGCACGCCGAGGCGACGAAGCTCGCCTATCACCACCGCGACGCGTTGGTCGGCGACAACGATCCGCAGGTCACCGCACAACTGCTGTCCGCCGAGGTCACGGAGACGCTGCGCCGCCGCGTCGATCCGGAACGCGCCCGGCCGCCCGTACTGTGGACGGAGGCGGAGCACAAGGACACCATCCACCTCTGCGTGGTCGACCGCGACGGCAACGCCATCTCCCTCATCAACTCGATCTTCCACCCCTTCGGCAGCGTCCAGCTCGACCCGGCAAGCGGCGTGCTGCTGCACAGCCGCGGAACCTCCTTCCGCCTGATCGAAGGGCACCCGAACGCCCTCGCGCCGCGCCGTCGCCCGATGCACACCATCATCCCCGGCCTGATCCGCAAGGACGGGCGCGCGGTCTGCCCCTTCGGCGTCATGGGCGGGCATTATCAGGCGGCGGGCCATGCGGCCTTCGTTTCCGGGCTGCTCGACCGCGGCATGGACGTGCAGACGGCCATCGATGCGCCCCGCAGCTTCGCCTTCAACGGCGTGCTGGAGGTCGAATCCTCGATCCCGGACGGCACCGTGGCGGAGTTGGAACGGCGCGGCCACCGGGTCGTTCGCCGCCGCGATCCCCTGGGCGGCGCTCAGGCCATCTGGATCGACCACGCCGCCGGCCTGCTGATCGGCGGTTCGGACCCGCGCAAGGACGGCTGCGCGCTCGGGTACTGACCCCGGCCGCCGGGTGCGGTGCGGATCGGGCCTTTGCTCCATCTGCCCCGGTCGCGCCGCACCGTCGATCGTCTCTCGGATTAGCATGACCTTTACGCCTGCTAACCGGAGGACCCAGTCGGAGCCATCTTCTCCCCAGCGATTGCGGGAGACGATCAATGGACATCATGCGGGCCGGCCGCCCCTCCGCGAAGGGGCCAAGCGCGTTGCCGACGACGGCACGATGATGCATTGGCCGCGCTGAAAGAGGGTCACCATGATCAAGGACAAGGTTGTCATCATCACCGGCGCGTCATCCGGCATCGGCGAAGCCACGGCCAAGTTGCTCGCAAGCAAGGGCGCCAAGGTGGTTCTCGGCGCCCGGCGCGAGGACAGGCTCAAGCGGATTGCTGACGAGATCGGAGAGGCCGGCGGCCAAGCCGTCTATCGGGAACTGGACGTCACCAGGCAATCCGACAATGACGCCATCGTGACGCTGGCCGAGGATGCTTTCGGTGGGCTCGACGTCATCTTCCTCAACGCGGGCCTGATGCCGAGTTCCATGCTCTCGGCCCTGAAGACCGACGAGTGGCACCGGATGGTCGACGTGAACATCAAGGGCGTGCTCAACGGGGTCGCCGCCGTGCTCCCCACCTTCATGGGGCAAAAGTCGGGGCACATCATCGCGACCTCGTCCGTCGCCGGTCTCAAGGCGTACCCGGCCGGCGCGGTCTATGGCGGGACGAAATGGTTCCTGCGCGACTTCATGGAGGTGCTCCGCATGGAATCCGCCATGGAGGGGACGAACATCCGCACGGCGACGATCTACCCCGCCGCCATCAAAACCGAACTGCTGAGCACGATCAGCGACGAGAATGCCGGCGAAGCCATGCGGAAGCTTTACGATATGTACCAGATCCCGGCTGAACGAATCGCCGATGTGGTCGCGTTCGCCATCGACGCGCCGGAGGACACCACGATCAACGAGTTCACCGTGGGGCCGGCCAAACAAGCGTGGTAAGTGCCTGTCCTGAAGACTTCGAAGACATCCGGCGGCTGAAGATCCGGGAGAGTGCCGGCCCGCAGACGACACTCCCCCGGAAACGGCATCAGAGATTGATGAAGGCGATGTAGGTGTGATCGCCTTGGGTGCCGGTGACGGCGGTCATGGCGCCGACCGCCTTTCCGGCAAAGGTCACGCTGGCGTCGATCGTGCCGTCACCGTCGATGTCCGCGTGCGCCGTGGCTCCCTTGTAGCCGTCAGCGCCGCCCATCTCCACCCAGGTCAGCGTCGATGTGCCGGGCTTGTAGCCCCACATGGTCGCCCACTCGCCCTTCTCCAGGTCGACGATGGTGGACCAGGTCGTTTCCGGATTGCGGCCATCGATGAAGAAGGTGTCGTTGCCCTCGCCGCCGATCAGCCAGTTCGACCCGGCCCCGCCGTCGAGAACATCGTCGCCTGCGCCGCCGTTCGCGGCGTCGTTGCCGCCCAGCAGGTTGATGAAGTCGTTGTCGGCAGAACCGCCGATGACCTCGTTGCGGCCATCCCCCAGGAGGGTCCACTTCAGGGTCGGGACCGGGCCTTCGTAGGCGTAGGCTTTCACAGTCTCGACCACGCCATCCACGATGCGCTGCATGTCGGTCGAAGGGCGCGTGTCCGTCGGAGGCGTGGGCGTCATATCCGTCGGAGGCACGGTCGGCGTGTCTGTCGGGGGCGTGTCTGTCGGGGGCGTGTTTTCCGGGGGCGTGTTGGGATTGCCGCCCGCCGACGCGTTCAACGTCGTGACGAACAGGTCGGCCAAGCCATTGGTGTCGCCGTCGACCACGTTGTCCGCCATCGTGGCGAAGAGAAGCTGTTTGCCGTCGGCGCTCAGACTCACATCGGTGACGTCGGCGTTCAGTTCGCTGCCGTCGGCCGCGAGGCTGACGCGCCGGACGGCGCCGGTTTCCAGATCCTTCAGGAAGACGTCCTTCGTGCCGTTGGTGTCTCCCTCCACGAGGTTTCCGGCGTAGCTGGTGAACAGAACGGATTTCCCGTCCGGACCGAAGGCAACGGCGCGGCTGGCGCCGT
>JAEZPL010000299.1 GCA_023413605.1 Pseudomonadota bacterium | reverse complement strand
CCACCGACCTGATCAAGGCCGGCTCGGCCGAAATCATGGTGGCCGGCGGCATGGAGAGCATGTCGAACGCCCCCTACCTGTTGGACCGCGCGCGCGGCGGCTATCGGCTTGGGCACGGCAAAGTGCTCGACCACATGTTCCTGGACGGGCTGGAGGACGCCTACGACCGCGGTCGCCTGATGGGCACCTTCGCGGAGGAGTGCGCCACGCATTACCAATTCACCCGCGAGGCCCAGGACGCCTACGCGGTGGAAAGCCTCGTCCGGGCCAAGCGCGCCACCGAGGATGGCAGCTTCACCAAGGAGATCACCCCGGTCACCGTGAAAGGCCGCAAGGGTGACACGGTGGTCGACAAGGACGAGCAGCCTTTGAAGGCCGATCCGGCCAAGATTCCGACGCTGAAGCCCGCCTTCGCCAAGGACGGCACGGTGACGGCGGCCAACGCCTCGTCGATTTCGGATGGCGCGGCGGCGCTGGTGCTGACCACCCGCTCCAACGCGGAAAAGCTGGGCCTGCCGATCCTTGCGGAGATCAAGGCGCACGCCAACCACGCCCAGGCCCCGGCCTGGTTCACCACCGCCCCCGTCGGCGCCATCAACAAGGTGCTGGAGCGCGCCGGCTGGTCGGCCAAGGATGTGGACCTGTACGAGCTGAACGAGGCCTTCGCCGTGGTCGCCATGGCGGCGATGCGCGAACTCGACATTCCGCACGACAAGATCAACATCCACGGCGGCGCCTGCGCGCTCGGCCACCCCATCGGCGCTTCGGGTGCGCGCATCCTCGTGACGCTGCTCGCCGCGCTGGAGAAGAACGGGCTGAAGCGCGGCATTGCCTCGCTCTGCATCGGCGGCGGCGAAGCCACGGCCATGGCGGTGGAGTTGGTCTGACACAAGTCCCCTCTCCCCGGAGGGGAGTGGGAGAATGGGGAGGAACACACATGCGGCTGACGGAAGAGCAGCAGATGGTGCGCGACATGGCGCGCGCGTTCTCGACGGAGCGGCTGGCGCCGACGGCGGCCGAACGCGACCGGACCGGTGCCTTCCCGAAGGAGGAGTTGGCCGAGATGGGCAAGCTCGGCCTGATGGGCATGCTGGTGCCGGAGGAGTTCGACGGCGCCGGGACGGACCACATCGCCTACGCGCTCGCCATCGAAGAGATCGCGGCCGGCGATGGCGCCATCTCCACCATCATGAGCGTGCACAACTCCGTCGGCTGCATGCCGATCCTGAAGTTCGGCAGCGCCGAGCAGAAGGAACGCTTCCTGAAGCCGATGGCGCGGGGTGAATTGCTCGGTTGCTTCTGCCTGACGGAGCCGCAGGCGGGATCCGACGCGTCGGCCATCAAGACCCGCGCGCGCCGCGACGGCAACCACTGGGTCCTGAACGGCACGAAGCAGTTCATCACGTCGGGCAAGAACGCGGACGTCGCCATCGTCTTCGCGGTCAGCGACCCGGACGCCGGCAAGAAGGGCATCACCGCCTTCATCGTGCCGACCGACACGCCCGGCTTCCAGGTCGCGCGCGTGGAGGAAAAGCTGGGCCAGAGCTGCTCCGACACCTGCCAGATCGTGCTGGAGGATTGCCGGATCCCGGCCGACCTGATGCTCGGGCCGGAGGGCGGCGGCTACAAGGTGGCGCTCGCGAACTTGGAGGGCGGGCGCATCGGCATCGCCTCGCAGTCCGTGGGCATGGCGCGCTCGGCGCTCGACCACGCCACCCGCTACGCCCAGGAGCGGCAGAGCATGGGCGTGCCGATCATCCAGCATCAGGCGGTGGCCTTCCGGCTGGCCGACATGGCGACGAAGGTCGAGGCCGCGCGCCAGCTCGTCCTGCACGCCGCCTCCCTCCGCGACGCGGGCGAGCCCTGCCTGAAGGAAGCGGCGATGGCGAAGCTGTTCGCGTCGGAGATCGCCGAACGCGTCTGCTCCGACGCCATCCAGATCCACGGCGGCTACGGCTACCTGAACGATTTCCCGGTGGAGCGCATCTACCGCGACGTGCGGGTCTGCCAGATTTACGAGGGCACCAGCGACATCCAGCGGCTGGTCATCAGCCGCGCGCTTACCCAGTAAGACAAAGAAGAAAACGGGAGGACGACGGCCATGACCGTCCTGAAGAGCGCCCTGAACGCGCGCTCCGCCGAGTTCCAGACGAACGCCGACGCCATGTCCGCCCTGGTCGCCGATCTGCGCGAAAAGGTCGGCGCCATCAAGCAGGGCGGCGGCGCCAAGGCGCGCGACAAGCACCTGTCCCGCGGCAAGCTGCTGCCGCGCGAGCGCATCCGCCAGCTGCTCGACGTCGGCTCCCCGTTCCTGGAGCTGTCGCAGATGGCGGCCTACGGCGTCTATGACGACGACATTCCCGCGGCGGGCATCATCACCGGCATCGGAAGCGTGGCCGGCCAGGAATGCATGGTCGTCGTCAACGACGCCACCGTGAAGGGCGGCACCTACTTCCCGCTGACCGTCAAGAAGCACCTGCGCGCCCAGGAAGTGGCGCAGCAGAACAACCTTCCCTGCATCTATCTGGTGGATTCGGGTGGCGCCAACCTGCCGAACCAGGACGAGGTCTTCCCCGACCGCGACCATTTCGGCCGCATCTTCTTCAACCAGGCCAACATGTCGGCCCAGGGCATCCCGCAGATCGCGGTGGTCATGGGCAGCTGCACGGCCGGCGGCGCCTACGTCCCAGCCATGTCGGACGAGGCGATCATCGTCCGCAACCAGGGCACCATCTTCCTGGGCGGCCCGCCGCTGGTGAAGGCCGCGACCGGCGAGGTGGTCTCCGCGGAGGATCTCGGCGGTGCCGACGTGCACTCGCGCACCTCCGGCGTCACCGACCATTACGCGCTGAACGACGCGCACGCGCTCGCCATGGCGCGCAAGGTCGTGTCGAACCTGAACCGCACCAAGCGCATCGACCTCGACCTGCGCGTCCCGCAGGAACCGGCCTACGACCCGCGCGAGTTGTACGGCGTGATCCCCAGCGACCCGCGCAAGCCCTTCGACGTGCGCGAGGTGATCGCCCGCGTCGTGGACGGTTCGGTGCTGGACGAGTTCAAGCCGCTCTACGGCACGACGCTGGTCTGCGGCTTCGCGCACATCTTCGGCTATCCGGTCGGCATCATCGCCAACAACGGCATCCTGTTCAGCGAATCCGCCCTGAAGGGCGCGCATTTCGTGGAGCTGTGCTGCCAGCGCGGCATTCCGCTGGTCTTCCTCCAGAACATCACCGGCTTCATGGTGGGCCGCAAGTACGAGGCAGGCGGCATCGCCAAGGACGGCGCCAAGCTCGTCACCGCCGTCGCCTGCGCCAAGGTGCCGAAGTTCACGGTCATCATCGGCGGCAGCTACGGCGCCGGCAACTACGGCATGTGCGGTCGCGCCTACAGCCCGCGCTTCCTCTGGATGTGGCCGAACTCCCGCATCTCCGTCATGGGCGGGGAGCAGGCGGCCGGCGTGCTCGCCCAGGTCCGCCGCGACGCCATGGAGGCGCAGGGCAAGAGCTGGGCTCCGGAGGAGGAGGAGGCCTTCAAGGCCCCGATCCGCCAGCAGTACGAACACCAGGGACATCCCTACTACGCCTCCGCGCGGCTGTGGGACGACGGCATCATCGACCCGGCGGACACGCGCATGGTGCTGGGCCTCGGCCTGTCGGCGTCGCTGAACGCGCCGGTCGAGAAGACCACCTTCGGCGTGTTCCGGATGTGACGGGGGGAGCGACCATGAGCGACATTCTGATCGACATTTCCCCCAGTGGCGTCGCCGCCGTCACCATGAACCGGGGTGAGGTGCACAACGCCTTCAACGAGCACGTCATCGCCGACCTGACCGACGCCTTCCGCAAGCTGGGCGACGATCCCAGCGTGCGCGTCGTCCTGCTGCGCGGGGCGGGCAAGAGCTTCTCCGCCGGGGCCGACCTCGGCTGGATGAAGAAGATGGCCGCCTACAGCCATGAGGAAAACGTCCAGGACGCCATGGGCCTCGCCACCATGCTGCGCACGCTGGACGAATGCCCGAAACCAACGGTCGCCGTGGTGCAGGGGCCGGCCTTCGGCGGCGGGGTGGGGCTTGTCGCGGCCTGCGACATCGCCATTTCCGCCGAGACGGCGACCTTCGCCCTGACCGAGGTGCGGCTGGGGCTGATCCCCGCGGTCATCAGCCCCTATGTCGTGGCCGCGATGGGCGAGCGCGCCTGCCGCCGCTATTTCCTGACGGGCGAGCGCTTCTCGGCCGCCGAGGCTCTGCGGCTCGGCCTGCTGCACCAGACCGTGAAGCCGGAGGAAGTGGATGCGGCGGTGGAGGTTACCGTGCGCAACCTGCTGCAGTGCGGCCCCGCCTCGCAAACCGCGGCGAAGGAGCTGATCCGCGCCGTCGCGCGCCGGCCGATGAGCACCGACGTGATGCTCGACACGGCCGAGCGCATCGCCCGCCAGCGGGCGAGCGGGGAAGGGAGGGAGGGCGTGGGCGCCTTCCTGGAGAAACGGGAACCGGCGTGGCGGAGCTGACGCATCATGTTTGACAAGATCCTGATCGCAAACCGCGGCGAGATCGCCTGCCGCGTCATCCGCACCGCCCGCCGCATGGGCATCCGCACCGTCGCCGTCTATTCGGAGGCCGACGCCCGCGCCATGCATGTGGAAATGGCCGACGAGGCCGTCTGCATCGGCCCGGCCCCGGTCGGCGAAAGCTACCTGCGCGGCGACGTGATCCTGGACGTCGCGAAGCGGACCGGCGCCCAGGCCATCCACCCCGGCTACGGCTTCCTGTCGGAGAACGCCGGATTCGCGGCGGCCTGCGCCGAGGCCGGCGTGGTCTTCATCGGCCCGCCGATCGAGGCGATCCGCGTCATGGGCTCCAAGGCCGAGTCCAAGCGCGTGATGTCGGGCGCCGACGTACCGCTCGTTCCGGGCTATCACGGCGAAGCGCAGGACCTGGAGACGCTGGCCGCGGAGGCGCAGCGCATCGGCTTCCCGGTCCTGGTCAAGGCTTCGGCCGGCGGCGGCGGCAAGGGCATGCGCGTCGTGCGCTCGGCCGGCGAGTTCGCCGACGCCGTGGCCGGCGCCAAACGCGAGGCGAAGGCCGCCTTCGGCGACGACAGCGTGCTGCTGGAAAAGTATCTCGGCCGCCCGCGCCACGTCGAAATCCAGGTCTTCTGCGACACCCACGGCAACGGCGTCTATCTGTTCGAGCGCGACTGCTCCATTCAGCGCCGCCATCAGAAGGTGATCGAGGAGGCTCCGGCCCCCAACCTGCCCGACGACCTGCGCCGCCGCATGGGCGAGGCCGCCGTGGCCGCCGCCAAGGCGGTGAACTACGTCGGCGCCGGCACGGTGGAGTTCCTCTATGAGGACGGAGGCTTCTACTTCATCGAGATGAACACCCGCCTTCAGGTGGAACATCCGGTGACGGAGAAGATCACCGGCCTGGATCTGGTCGAATGGCAGCTCCGCGTTGCCGCCGGCAGCACCCTGCCGCTGAGGCAGGACCAGCTGACCCGCCGCGGCCACGCCTTCGAGGCGCGTCTCTACGCCGAGGACCCGCAGCGCGAGTTCCTGCCGGCCATCGGCAAGCTGGTCCGCCTGCGCCCCCCCGCCGAGAACGAGCATGTCCGCGTCGACACCGGCGTCCGCGAGGGCGACGAGGTCACCATGTTCTACGACCCGATGATCGCCAAGCTGATCGTCTGGGACGAGGACCGCGACGCGGCGCTGCGCCGTCTGCGCGTGGCGCTCGCCGCTTACGAGGTCGTCGGGGTCACCACCAACGTCGGTTTCCTGGGGGCTATTGCCGGTCACCCGGCCTTCCGCGCGGTGGAGATCGACACCGGCTTCATCGAGCGGCACCGCGCCGACCTGCTGCCCCCGCCGGCCCCGGTGCCGGACCGCGGGCTGGCCATCGCCGCGCTCAGCATCCTGCTGCGCCGGAACGCCGAGACGAAGAAGGCCCGCCGCGCCGCGTCGGATCCCTATTCGCCCTGGCTGTCGGCGAGCGGCTGGCGGTTGAACGACGACAACCACCATGACCTGCGCCTGATCGACGGCGAGACGCCGCGCCCGCTGACGCTGCATTTCCGCCCCGACGGCTATGAGATCGAGGTGGAAGGCCGCCCGGCCATCCGCGCCGAAGGCGTGTCGCTGGACGGCGACGTGTTGACCGCCACCATCGACCGGGTGCGCACCCGCGCCACGGTGGTCTGCCAGGGTCTGGACCTGACCATCCTGTCGGATGGCGCCGTGTGGCGCCTGCATCTCGACGACCCGACCGCCCGCGCCGCGGAGCAGGAGGGCGGTTCCGGCCGCCTGACCGCACCCATGCCGGGCACCGTCGTCCGCGTGCTGGTCGAACCCGGCCAGACGGTGGAGGCGGGCGCTGCGCTGATGCTGCTGGAAGCCATGAAGATGGAGCACACCATCAAGGCCCCGGCTGCCGGCACCGTTACCGCCGTGAACTTCGCGGCCGGCGATCAGGTGTCCGAGGGTGTGGACCTGCTCGTCCTTGATGTGGCGGAGGACAAGTGACATGCACCTGCCCAAGAGCGTCCGCATGGTGGAGGTCGGCCCGCGCGACGGCCTCCAGAACGAGAAGCAGATCGTCACCACCGCGGTGAAGATCGGGTTGGTGGACCGCCTGACCGACGCCGGGCTGACGGCCATCGAGGCGGGCAGCTTCGTTTCGCCGAAGTGGGTTCCGCAGATGGCCGACACGCCCGACGTCTTCGCCGGGCTCCGGCGCAAGCCGGGCGTGCGCTACGTCGCCCTGGCCCCCAACGCGAAGGGGCTGGAAGGCGCGCTCGCCGCCAGGGCCGACGAGGTGGCGGTGTTCGCCGCCGCCTCCGAAAGCTTCAGCCAGAAGAACATCAACTGCTCCATCGCGGAGAGCCTGGAGCGCTTCGCCCCGGTGATGGACACGGCAAAGGCGCAGGGTCTGCCGGTGCGCGGCTACGTCTCCTGCGTGCTCGGCTGCCCTTACGAGGGGGACATCGCGCCGGCCGCGGTGGCGGAGGTCGCGGGCAAGCTGCTGGAGATGGGCTGCTACGAGGTCTCGCTCGGCGACACCATCGGCACCGGCACGCCGGCCAAGGCCCAGGCGATGATCGCCGCGGTGGCGGAGCGCGTGCCGATGGAGAAGATCGCCGTCCACTTTCACGACACCTACGGTCAGGCGCTCGCCAACATCCTGGCGACATTGGAGCAGGGCGTGGCGGTGGTGGACAGCTCGGTCGCCGGCCTCGGCGGCTGCCCTTACGCCAAGGGGGCGTCCGGCAACGTGGCGAGCGAGGACGTGCTCTACATGCTGAACGGTCTGGGCATCGAGACGGGCGTGGACCTGGACAAGCTGGTGGCGGCCGGTGCCTACATCAGCGAGGCCATCGGCCGTCCGACCGCCTCGAAGGTGGCCCGCGCGCGGGGATGTGCGTAAAAAAGGCATCCATAAGGAATGGGGGAGGGCGCCATGAGCTACACGAACCTGCTGGTGCATCTGGACGACAGCGACCGTTGCGAGGAGCGGCTGGATCTCGCCTTGACCCTGGCGCAACGTCACGGTGCCGCGCTGACCGGCCTGTTTGCGCAGAGCGAGGTCTCCGGGGCCGGGGTCGTGGCACGCCGCGCCAGTTCGACACTCATCCAGGCGGCGGAGCGGGCGCGGGAGCGATTCGAAGGAAAATGCCGCGAGGCTGGGGCCTCCTGCCGCTGGTGGCAACTCAGCCATGGCGAATACGGCCATGTGATTGCCGAAACGGTTATCTGCTCCCGCTATGTGGACCTCGCCATTTTCGGCCAGCATGACCCGCGCGGTGAAAACCGGGTGCCGCAGGACCTGATTGAAGAGGTCGTGCTGAATGCCGGCCGGCCGGTCCTGGTGGTGCCTTACGCGGGCCGGTTCGAGCAGTTCGGGGACCGCCCGGTCATCGCCTGGAACGGCAGCCGTGAGGCTGCCCGCGCGGTCAACGACGCTCTGCCCTTGCTGAAGCAGGCCAAGTCGGTGCTGCTGCTGGCCTTCCACACCCAGCCGGGGGCAGGGGAGGGCGGCGACGTGCCGCAGGTGGACATTCTGGAGCATCTGGCGAGCCACGGCGTAAAAGCCGAGCAGGAGCGCCTGACCATCAGCAGCATGACGCCCATGGACGCCGTGCTGTCGCGCGCGTCGGACCACGGCGCCGACCTGCTGGTGATGGGGGGCTTCGGCGGCTATGGCGGCTCCCTGTTTCCCCTGTTCGGGCGGGGCAGCAACACGCGGCAGATTCTGCGGCAGATGACTCTGCCCGTGATGTTGTCGCACTAAGAAAAAGGGCAAAGCGAGATGGTTCAGGCGGTAGATCGCGACCCGCGCGAGGTGATGGAGTACGACGTCCTCGTCGTCGGAGCCGGCCCGTCGGGGCTGAGCGCGGCCATCCGCCTGAAGCAGCTGGCCGCCGAGGCGGGGCAGGAG
>JAEZPL010000297.1 GCA_023413605.1 Pseudomonadota bacterium | reverse complement strand
GGAAACGCTCATCATGCTCGTCCGTCGTTCGGCCCGGACAGAAGGGCCGTCGCGCCACGCTACGGACGGCGCGCCGCCTTGCCTTTGCGAATCCGCAAACGGGCGGGGCGGAGCGATGAATATTATTTAAGCGGATGGACGGGCGGTCCTGCGACCGTTACCTGTCCGCCGCCAACCGTCCGCCTTCACCCATCCAGGGCCACGGCTTCCAGCGCGGGCAGGTCGCAGTCGAAGACGTTCGGGGCGCGTTCGGTGACGAGGCCGGCGCGCTTGAACTCGGCGATGGTGCGGCTGGCCGTCTCCATGCCGACGCCCAGCATCGCGCCCAGGTCTTCCCGGCCGGACAGAAGCACCGGCTGGCAGGGCAGGCCGGCGGCCAGCTTCAGGAACAGCCGGGCGAGCCGGCGGCGGGCGCTGCCGGTGGACAGTTCGGTCAACCACTCGTCGGCCTGATGCAGCGACTGGTACCAGCGTTCCATGAGGCGGGCGTGCAGGCGCGGCGTTTCCTTGCTCAGCCGCTCCACCACCTCGCGCGGGAGGCGGCAGACCTCCGCGTCCTGCAACACGACGGCCGTGTGCTCGTAGGGCTTGCCGACCAGCACCTCCAACCCCGCCACCGCGCCCTGGCGGAGCAGCCGGACGATGCGCTGCGTCCCGTCGGGCAGGAACTGGACCAGCTTCACCAGCCCGCTGCGGATGGTGTAGAGCGAGCCGCCGTCCCCGCCCGCGCTGTACAGCGTGGCGCCCGCGGGGAACTTCAGCTCGTCGATGGGGATGTGGATCAGGTCGAAGTCCGGTTCCCGCAGGTCGCCGAACAGCACCAGATCGCGGATGGCGCAGCTGCTGCATCGCGCCGTTCCCATCCACGCGGCCTCGATACCGTTGCGCTGCAACCCTGCCTGCCTTCCGTCATCGCACCCCGCACCCGCCGCGATTGTACGAGTTTCGGCGGATAAATGCCATTGCTTGAAGGGTTTTCCCCCAGGACGATCCCGTTTGGGACCGCCGTTGTGCATCGTTGTGCGGATTGTGCAGCGAGCTTGCTTTGCACAATGGGGCCGAGGGGCGGGTTTGTGTGGCGGAACAGCGCGTTGCGGTGATTTGTGGGTGTACGATCGTTGTGCGTCCGCGGCACATGCTCCGTATTAACCAATGCAACATCGTGCAACACACGAGAGGGATGTGTTGCAAGGGGAGGAGGCAAGGGAAATGGACGGGAGTGGCAAAGGCGCACTGCGGGCGTTGATGGGGACGATGGTAGAGAAAGGCCGGGAACAAAGCAAGATCGACGCCGGAGCGAGGGGGTTTTGCTACGCTCGCACGCCCGGCAAAAGCGCACCCCCCTCACCCTTAACCCAGGGCGCTCGCAAGTCTCACGCCCCCGCTGCGCCTTTGGTCGCCTTCGGCGCCCAACCGGCCTTCGGCCGTCGGCTCCGCGCCCCGGAGGGGAGAGGGGATTTCAAATGCGATCATCCTGCGGGGCGCATCACGGGGGCAGGACCCGCCGCATCGCCTCCGCCGTTGCGGCGTCGGCCGGGAAAAAAGCCTCGATCGCCAGTTCGGACAGGGTGACGTCCACCGCCGTGCCGAAGACCGTGGTCGTGCTGAAGAAGCTGAGCGTGCCGGCATCGGTGCGCAGCCGCAACGGCACGACGACACTCGGGTCGGGGGACTCAGCCTCCGCCTCCGCGTGACCGGCGGGCACGGGGTAGGCCTTCAACTCCTCGTGCAGCGCCACCAGGACCGGGTCGGCGCTGACGTCGATCTGGCGGACCAGCCGGTGCAGGATGTGGTCCCGCCACTGCGCCAGATTCTCGATCCGCGGCGCCACGCCCATGGGGTGGAGGCTGAGGCGCAGGACGTTGACCGGCGGCTGGAGAAGCTCTGCCGCCGCCCCGGCGAGCAGGGGCGCCACCGCCCGGTTGGCCGCGACGAGGTTCCAATGCCGGTCCACGGCGAGCGCCGGGTGGGGTTCGTGCCCGGTCAGCACGAGGTCGACGGCCTGGCGGGCGGCCTGCATCTCCGGATCCTCCAGCCGGTGTTCGGAAAAGACCGGCGCGAAGCCCGCCGCGACGAGCAGCGCGTTGCGGTCGCGCAGGGGGATGTCCATCCGCTCCGACAGGTGGAGCAGCATGGTCCGGCTGGGCTGCGAGCGGCCGGTTTCCAGAAAGCTGACGTGCCGCGTGGAGATGTCCGCCTCGCAGGCGAGGTCGAGCTGGCTGAGGCCGCGACGCTTGCGCCAGTTGCGCAGCAGGTCACCGACCGGCTGCCGCGGCACGGTCCTGGACGCCGGGCGTTGCCTTGCGGTCTGAAGCATGATGCCGAGTCCTCCCTGACCTTTGCTTGTCTTTTTCAATCATACGGTATCACGCCCAGGCTATTCGGCACCCAGGAAGGTCAGCAGGTCGCGGTTGAAGCGGTCCATGTGGGTCAGGAACAGGCCGTGCGGCGCCCCTTCGTAGACGATCAGCGTCGCATTCGGCATCAGCTCAACCGTCCGCCGCCCGGTGATGTCGATCGGGCTGGACACGTCCAGGTCGCCGTGGATCAGCAGCGTCGGCACGGTGATCGCCCGCAACTCCTGCCGGAAATCGGTGGAGGTCGTCGCCCGGTGGCAGTCCAGCAGAGCCCTCATGGACGCCTGCAAGGCCATGGACTTCACCCAGGCCACCATGCCCTCCGACGTTTCCGGCGTCACGAAGGGGCGGACGTTGTCGTCCAGCCATTTCGGGAAGTCGCGCATCAGGCAATCCGACCGGAAGGCGTCGAACACCGCGGGGTCGATGCCCTCCGGGTTGTCCTCCGTGCGGGACAGCAGGGGGGTGACCGTGCCGACCAGCACCGCGCGGGCAACCCGGCCGCTGCCGTGGCGGGTGAGGTAGCGGACGATCTCCCCGCAGGACATGGAATGGCCGACCAGCGTGACGTTGCGCAGGTCCAACCGGTCGAGCAGGGTGGCGAGGTCGTCGGCCAGCCGGTCG
>JAEZPL010000270.1 GCA_023413605.1 Pseudomonadota bacterium | reverse complement strand
CGCCGCTGTAGAGCACGGTCGGCGGCTGGTCGGCGGGGCGGGGGCGGGGCTGCACGGCGTCGGCATCGACGTGCGGCGGAATCACCGCGATGGGCCGGCGCACGCCAAGCTCCCGCAGCACGTCGCGCATCGGCTCCGACAGCACGACGATGGCGTCGGCGCGGTTGAGCGCGTTGCACTCCAGCGCGCGGATCGCCTTCAGCGCGGCACCGCCGCCCATGCCCAGCGCGCCGGCAAGGCCGGACTGGATGTCGTGGACGATGGCGACGTGCCGCCCGCCCGGCGCGCGGAAGCGGTTGGCGACCGCCACGCTGAAGATGGAGGGGCAGAGCGACAGCACCGCCGCGTGACGCCCGACGCGCCCGCGGCTTTGGGCGGCGAGAAATCCGCCGTGCAGCACGC
This sequence comes from Pseudomonadota bacterium, assembly GCA_023413605.1. Lineage (GTDB taxonomy): Bacteria > Pseudomonadota > Alphaproteobacteria > Azospirillales > Azospirillaceae > Azospirillum. The sequence goes on along the minus strand of JAEZPL010000270.1, from coordinate 8,735 downwards.
CCTCGTGGATCAGCCGGGCCTTCATGCCGCCGCCCTTGGGCGGGATGGTCAGGGTGCGCTCGATGCGCACGCCGTCCACGGTAAGCCGGTCCTGGCTGCCGTCGGCATAGCCGTCGTAGACGCGGTGGCCGGGGTAGTTGGGCCGCGCGGTCAGCACGGTCATGTCCGTTCCCGCCGCCGCGAAGGCGGTTGCGAGGTCGGTCATCATGGGCGCGCTGCCGGCCGGCTCCGGCCAGTAGCTCATCGCCACCAACAGGGCGCGGGGAGGCACAGCGACGGGCGCCGTGCGGGCGAGGCGGGCGGACGAATCGTCGGGCATGGCTCTATTCCGCCGCTCGGCTGGACGCCGCAGGGGTTTCGGTCGCCGGCGGCGCGATGGTCGGGGCGACGTTCTCCAGGAACCAGCCGTAGGTGCGCCGCAGCCCGTCCTCCAGCCCGACCTTGGGGCGCCAGCCGGTGGCGAACAGGCGGGACACGTCCATCAGCTTGCGCGGGTGCCCGTCCGGCTTGCTCAGGTCCTGGCTCAGCGTGCCCGGATAGCCGACCACGTCCCGGATCGTGCAGGCCAGATCGCCGATGGAGACGTCGTCGCCCGGTCCGACGTTGATGATGTCCTCCCCGTCGTAATGGTCCATCAGGTGCAGGCAGGCGTCGGCCATGTCGTCGACGTACAGGAACTCCCGCCGCGGCGTGCCGGTGCCCCACAGGGTGACGGTCGGCGCGCCCTCCATCTTCGCGTCGTGGAAGCGGCGGATCATCCCGGGGATGGCGTGCGAGCCCTCCGGGTCGAAATGGTCGCCGGGGCCGTAGAGGTTCGACGGCATCGCGCAGATGGCGTTGAAGCCGTACTGGCGCCGGTAGGCCTGGCACATGGTGATGCCGGCGATCTTGGCGACGGCGTAGGGCTTGTTGGTCGGCTCCAGCGGGCCGGTCAGCAGCGCCTCTTCCCGCAACGGCTGTTCCGCGAACTTCGGGTAGAGGCAGGAGGAGCCCAGGAACAGCAGCTTCTTTACCCCCGCCCTCCAGGCCGCGTCGATGACGTTGGTCTGGATCAGCAGGTTTTCGCGGATGAAGTCCCCGCCGAAGCGGTCGTTGGCCAGGATGCCCCCGACCTTCGCCGCGGCCAGGATCACGTGGTCGATCTTCTCCCGGTCGAAGAAGGCGCGGACGGCGGCCTGGTCGGTCAGGTCCAACTCGGCGCGGGTGCGGATGACGAGGTCGGTGAAGCCCTCCTCCGTCAGCCGGCGCAGGATCGCCGAGCCGACGAGGCCGCGGTGCCCCGCAACGAAGATGCGGCTGTTTCGCTCCATGGGTCTGCCCCCTTCATTCCGCTGCAACAGGGGCCTGATCTCGGCTGCGTGCGGCGTACCAGTCCACCACGCCCGGCAGTCCGTCCTTCAGCGGGATGCGCGGCGTGTAGCCGAGCGCCGACAGGCGGGCGATGTCCGGGCTGCGGCGCTGGGTGCCGCCGAGTGCCGCCGGGCCGGCCTGGATGTCGGCCTCTCGCCCCAGGATGGCGATGACCTGCCGGGCGAGGTCGGCGATCGCGACCTCTTCCGGGTTGCCGACGTGGTAGATGCCCAGATGCTCGCCCCGCTCGATCACGGTGACGATACCGTCCACCGCGTCGTCGATGTGGACGAAGGCGCGGGTCTGCGTGCCGTCGCCCTGGATCAGGAAGGGCACCCGGCCGCGCGGCGTCAGGTCGATGGCGGCGACGGCGCGGCGCACGAATTCCGGCACCACATGCTCCCACCCCATGTCGGCGCCGTAGACGTTGTGCGGGCGGAAGATCGCCACGCGGTCGAAACCGGTGCGGCCCCAGTTGACGGCCAGCAGCTCCGAAATCAGCTTGGAGCCGCCATAGCTGTAGCGCGGGTTCAGCACGTCCGGCACGACCAGGGGAATGTCTTCCGGCGTCGGCACCACGGGCGGGGTCTGGTAGGCTTCCGACGAGGAGGCGAGGACGAGATCGCCGACCCCTTCGGATCGGCAGGCGTCCAGCACGTTCAGCATGCCGCGCACGCCCACGTCCAGCACCACCTCCGGCTTCTCGTAGAAATGCCGGGTGCCGTTGACCGCGGCCAGATGCAGCACGCCGTCCACGCCGCGCACGGCCTTGGCCACCGCCGCGGCGTCGCGGATGTCGCCCGCGACGAACTCCACCGCCCCCGCCGCGTCGCCCAGCCGGCGCGGGTTGCCGCGGGAGTTGTCGTCCAGCACGCGGACGCGGTGCCCGTCGCGCACCAGCCGGCGGACCAGCGCCGCGCCGATGAAGCCGCTGCCTCCGGTGACGAGGTAATGTTTCGGCATCGGGTTCCCCTTAAGCAAAAACCTCAAGCAAGCCTCAGGCGACGCCCTAAGCCACGTGGGCGAAGCGGGCGGCGCCGTGGCTGCCGAGCGCCACGTAGGCCGTGCCTTCGGGCAGGTCCACCTCGCGGCTGTTGAAGTTGTTCCAGAAATCGTAGATGACGCCCGGCCGGTCCATGCGGTTCGCCAGATCGGGCAGCGGCATGGAGGTGAAGACCGGGTGGTTGTTCAGGATGACGGCGAGGTTGGCGCCCTCCACCGCCTCGGCCATGCTGGGCGCCGGCTCCAGGCCGAAGCTGCGGATGTCGTCCGCGGCGACCACCGCGTCGAAACCGCGCCAGCGGGCCTGCGGGAAGCGGGTCCGCAGTTCCTCGAACAGCGGCTTGGCCATGGTGCCGCGCAGGTCGTCCGTCGCCGGACGGCCCTTGAAGGCCAGACCCATCAGGCTGATGGTCGGCGTCTTGGGGAAGCCCTGCATGGAGGTGGTCAGCGATTCCAGGAAACGCGACACCTCGTGCGGCTGGCTTTCGTTGATGCGGCGGCCGGCGGCGGTGATGTCCATGTCCACCCCGACCTCGCGGGCGGATTCGATCAGGATGTGCGGGTCTTTCTCCAGGCAGGGGCCGCCGACCGGGCCGGGCAGCGGCAGCTGCGTGCGCGGGTAGCCCAGCTTGCCCGCCCGCGACACCTCCAGCGCCGAAACCTCCATGGCGTTGCACAGCCGGGCGATCTCGTTGGCGAAGGCGAAGGTCACGTCACGATAGGTGTTGTCCACCAGCTTGATCATCTCCGCCGTTTCCAGCGTGGAGACCTTGACCGTCGTCGGCGTCAGGAAGCCGAAGATCTGCGCGGCACGGGTCGCCACCTCGATGCTTTCCGCGCCGATGATCTGGGGCAGCTGGTTCAGCTCGATCAGCGCCTGCCCTTCCAGCGTGCGTTCCGGGCAGAAGGCGATGTCGAACTTCTTGCCGGTCGCGCGCAGGATCGGCGCCACCACGCCGCGGGTGGTGCCCAGCTTGACCGTGGAGCGCAGGATGACGAGGTCGCCGTCGTGGAGGCGCTCGGCCACCTGCCGGGTCGCCGCCTCGATCATGTCGGTGCGCACGCGCCCGTCGCGGCCCAGCGGCGTGCCGACGGTGATGATGAAGACGCTGCAATGCTCGCAGCCCTCCGGCGTGCGGCCGAAGGTGAAGCGCCCGCGCGCCATGACGTGTTGCAGCTTCTCGGTCAGGCCGGGTTCGTGGAAATGCGGGATGCCGCGCGCCAGCTTGTCCAGCACCTCGCCGCGCACCTCGACGCCATGCACCTGAAAGCCTGCGTCGGCCATGGCGACGGCCAACGTCAATCCGACGTAGCCCAGGCCCAGAACACAGACATTTCGGTCCGGGAAGGATTTAGGGAGCATATTCGTTCGATCCTGCCTGTGTATTGCGCATGCATCCAAAGGCGCAGTTCCCATCCACCGGCCGCGCCTGCGCAACTCCGAACGTCCTGCGGTGTGGCAATGTTCCGGTCCTTTTTATTGCGTGAATAGGCTATGCCGTTGATCGATCGATGCTTTTTTCGGATTACTCCGGACCGCTGAGAAGCGTGCTTCCGGTTGGCGCGGGCGTGTCTTCGGGATAGCGTGGGGGGATCAGGCCACCGCCTCCATGAGGCGCCGCAGACGCGAAGGGCGTACGAGCCCGGTCATCAGGACAGCCAGGGCGTACACCGTCACCAGGGTGGCCCCGCCCCCCAGCACGGCCAGAAGCGGCCTGTGCGGGTCCAGCAATCCGGGGAGGGCGTGGCCCAGCGCCAGGGTAGCGGCGATGGCCAGAACGCCGCACAGCGCCGCGCGCCCGATGATGCCCAGATGGATTTGGCCGACCGCGCGCCGGTGCTGCCACGCGAGTCCGGCCATGGCCGTCAGTTCCGCCACGATGGTGGCGGCGGCGGATCCCTCGATTCCCCAGCGCGGGATCAGCACGGCGTTCAGCGCCGCGTTCACCACCCCGCCGGCCAGGATCGCGCCCATGTAGGCGGTCTGCCGGTGCCAGACCAGCAGCGGGTTGCCGAGCGCCAGGTTGACGTGCACCACCGCCACCGACACCATCAGCAGGCGCAGCGCGTCGGCGGCCGGCGCGTAGGCCGGGCCGTAGACCACGCCGAGAATGGCGGGCGCCAGCGTCACGCCGCCGGCCGAGATCAGCATGCCGATGCTCAGCATCGTGGTGGCGTAGTCGCGCATGCGCTCGCGCAGCCGTTCCGTGTCGCCCCAGGCCGCGGCGAGCTGCGGCATGAAGGCGCTCATCACGATGTTGCCCGCCGTCAGCGACAGCACCAGCAGCTTGGCGTCCGCGGCGTAAAGGCCGACGTCGTGCTGCGGCTCCATGAAACCCAGCATCACGAGGTCCAGGTGCGAGAACAGCGCCCAGGCGAAGACGCTGACCGCCATGGGCGCGGAGACCTTCAGGATCTCGCCCCACACCTTCAGGTCCATCCGCGGGCGGGGCGGCCGGAAGTCGCGGCTGAAGCGGACCAGCATCAGCACGGCGTTGACCAGGAAGGACCCGCCGGTGATGGCCGCGGCGACGGCCACGTCGTCCGGTCCGCGCACCAGCGCCAGCATCGCCACCATGATGCCCAACGACGTGCCGATCTCGCGCACCGCGATCACGCCCATCCGCTCCGTCGCCTGATAGACGAAGTCGAGCACCAGCGCGTTGCCCAGCAGCTGGACCGCCTGCACCAGCAGCACGGCCTTGACCAGCGCCGGCTTGTCGAGCGTCAGCACGAAGGCGGCATAGAGCCCGCCGACCAGCACCGCCAGCAGCGTGCGCAGCGTCAGCACATGGTCGGCCAGCACCGTTGCCCGCTCCGGCTCGCGCGCGATCTCGCGCACCGCGTAGGTGGACAGGCCGAGATTCACGAACAGCGCCGCGTAGGCCAGCATGGAGGTGCCGAATCCCAGCACGCCGAAGCCTTCCGGCCCCAGCGCGCGCGCGGTCCAGGCCGTGGTGACCAGCCCGCTGAGCAGGGTGGCGACGCGTGCCAGCCCCAGCGCGCGGATGTTCAGGAAGATGCGTCGTCCGGCGGTCATTGCGGATTCCGGAAAGCAGGAAACGCCTTATTCCCCTCTCCCGCCGGGAGCGGGAGAGGGGAATGGCGTCCTCCGTCAAAAGCGTCAGTTCGCGTAGTACCGGCGGTAGCCGTGGTAGCGGCCGCTGTCGGGGAATTCGTACTGGGCGTGGCGGCGGATATCGACCTGGGAGAACAGGACGCCGACGACCTCGCCGCCCGCCTCCATGACCTCCTTCAGGCCGGCCATGGCGGTTTCCCGCTTGGTCTTGCCCCAATGCACGATGAACACGGTCTGGTCGGCCAGCGCGGCCAGCAGCTTGCCTTCCGACACCGCCAGGACCGGCGGGCTGTCCAGGATCACCCGGTCGTATTCCAGCGCCAGACGGGAAATCAGCTGGTGCATGCGGCTGGACCCCAGCATGTCCTGCGGCAGGGCGGAGCCGCGGCCGGACGAGATGAACTGCAGGCCGGTGCGCGGGTCGGTCTGGATCACCTCCGACGGGGCGAACTCGCCGGCCAGCACCTCGTACAGGCCGCGGCGGTTCTCCAGCCCCAGCATGTCGTGCAGGCCCTTGCGGCGCATGTCGCAGTCGACCAGGATCGTTTTCTGGCCGGAGTTGGCGCAGATGCGGGCGAAGGCCGCGGCGATGGAGCTTTTGCCCTCGCCGGGGACGGAGGACCCGAACAGGATCACCCGCTGGTGCCCGTCCGGGTTGGCCAGCAGCAGCGTGGTGCGCAGGTTCTGCATGGCCTCGGCGAAGGCCGACATCGGCTTGTCGATGGCGTAGGCCGCGGGCGAGGTGGTGAAGCGCCGCCGCCGGCTGATCGCCGGCACGATGCCCAAGCTGCGCACGCCGGTCGCCGCCTCGAACTGGTGCGGGCTGCGGAAGCCCTTTTCGGACTGCTCGCGCAGCAGGGCCAGCAGGACGCCCAGCGTCGCCGAGGCGACCAGCGCCAGCAGCACGATCATCTTCTTGTTCGGCTGCGACGGGTTCAGCGGGATGGCCGCCTCCGACACGATGCGGGAGTCCGGCTGCTGGATGTCGGTCTGCCCCGCGATTTCCTGGAAGCGGGTCAGCATCGCCTCGTACATGGTCTGCGAGGTTTCGGCGTCGCGTTCCAGGGTGCGCAGGGTCACGTTGGATTGCTGCTGCGCGTTCCGCTGGGATTGCAGCTGGTCCAGGTTGGCCTTCAGGGCGGCCTCGCGCCCGCGCTCCAGTTCCACCTCGTTGGCGAGGTTCTGGACGATGCGGCTGACGTCGGACCTGATCTGGCCCTGCAGGTCGCGCAGCTCGCTTTGCAGAGCGGTCAGCGCGGGGTGCTTGGAGCCGTACTTGTTGGATGCGTCGGCGATCTTGCGCTGAAGCTCGACCTCCTGCTGGCGCAGCGCCTGGATCAGGGGGGAGCCCAGCACGTCGCCGATGGCCGACACGCCGCGCGGGCTCTGCGCCAGGTTGGAGACCTCGCGGTACTTGTTCTCCGCCTCCTGCCGCTTGGTGCGGGCCAGGATGTAGTTGGTGTTCAGCTCGGCCAGCTGCTGGGCCAGAATGGTGGTCTCGCCGGTGGCGGAGGTCAGGCCGCTTTCGGCGCGGTATTTCTCCGCCGCCTCGCCGGTCGTCTTGGCCTCGCGCCGCAGGTCGGCGATGCGTTCCTCCAGCCAGGTGGTGGCGCGCTTGGCCGCCTTGAACTTCTCGTCCAGCTGATCGACCAGATACAGCTCGCCGATGGTGTTGGCGATCAGCGCCGCCTTGCGCGGATCCTCGCTGTCGAAATTCACGGCGATGACGTAGGAGCGGCCCTGCGGCCGGACCGACAGGTTCTCGATGAAGGTGTTGACGACCCCGGTCTTCTCGTTGGTCGCCTTTTCCTCGGGGCTCAGCTCGAATTCGGCGCGCTCGCCGCGGGCGGCGTTCCACCAGGACTCCGGCAGCCAGTTCTTGGGGTAGAGATAATACAGCCAGTCGGTCTGCGGCGGGCGGAGCGACTGGTTGAATTCCGGGTCGTTCATCAGGTTGAGCTTGGTGACCACCTTCTCCGCGAAAGCCGGCGATTTCAGGATCGCCACCTCGCTTTGCAGGGCGCCCAGCTCCGTCGACAGACCGGAGACGACCTCCTGGTACTTCATCACCTGATTGCGGCGGCTCTCCACCATGATCAGCGTCTCGGCGGTGTAGAGCGGCGTCATCCGCAACGCCACCAGGGCCGCTAGCCCGGTGCCCAGGACGATCACCGTGCCGATCAGGAGCTTGTGGCGCAGAAGCATCCCCATGGTGCGCCGCACCGCGCTTGCTGCGGCGGTCGACAAATCGAAGGAGATTGGTCCCGTCTGCCGCCGCGCGGGTTGGTCGTGAACGTCCTGGGTGGCCAAAGCGGGTCCTCCTCGCATGCCGAACCGCGCCCCATTCGGGGCGTTCCGGTGGCTAGAACGCCGCTATCGTCCGGCCGTTTCATGGTGCGCCCAGAGCATCCGGGGAGGAAGATGCGCGCATTGGGTAAGCTTGCCGGAGCCGGCCGTTTGGATGGGATGGACCGGAGGTGTCCCTTCGTCGATAATGGGTATTGCCGACAGGGAGGGATCATGCCGCCGGTTCAAGACGCCCGAATGCAGGATGCGAGCGTGCAGAATGCCCGGGGACGGGATGCCCTTGGACGCCCTGAATGGCTGGACGCCTTCCCGGCGCTCGGCGGGCTGGAGCCGGAGGCGCTGGCCCTGCTGCGCAGCGGCGGTGCGCGGGTGTCGATGCCGCGCGGCACGATCCTGTTCCGGATCGGCGGGCTGTGCCGCAATTTCCTGATGCTGCTGGACGGCTCCGTGCGCGTGCAGATGACGTCGGAGACGGGGCGCGAGATCGTGCTCTACCGCGTGGCGCGCGGGGAAACCTGCATCCTCACCACGTCCTGCCTGATGACGCGCGCCGACTACAACGCCGAAGGCGTGGCGGAAACCGACCTCGACGCCGTGGCGCTGGGGGCCGGGGCCTTCCATGACCTGCTGGCCCGCTCCGCCGTGTTCCGGAACTTCGTGTTCGCCTCCTTCGGCACCCGCCTGCTCGGCATGATGATGCTGGTGGAGGAGGTGGCCTTCGGGCGCATCGACCTGAGGCTCGCCCGCTTCCTGGTGGATCATTGCGACGGGCAGGGTGGGCTGGACACCACGCACCAGGCGCTGGCCGTCGAACTCGGCACCGCGCGCGAGGTGATCAGCCGGCAGTTGAAGGAGTTCGAACGGCGCGGGCTGGTCGAACTGGCCCGCGGCCGTGTCGCCGTGCGCGACGCGTCCGCGCTGCTGGCGCTGGACGAGCGGGAAGGCGTGTGACGGAGTCACAGACGGAAGCGGGGGAACGGGGTTCAATCGGCGGCAC
>JAEZPL010000262.1 GCA_023413605.1 Pseudomonadota bacterium | reverse complement strand
GCTACAAGCTGCTGGCCTTCGTGCTGTCGGCCGGGCTGGCCGGTCTGGCCGGCGGCACCAAGTCGCTGGTGTTCCAGCTGGCCTCGCTGACCGACGTGACGTGGCAGATGTCGGGCGAGGTGGTGCTGATGACGCTGCTGGGCGGCATGGGCACGCTGTTCGGCCCGGTGGTCGGCGCCGGCGAGGTGGTCACGCTGCAGAGCTATCTGGCCGGCACCAACCTGCCGGTCCCGGTGGTGATCGGCGCCATCTTCGTCGTCTGCGTCCTGCTGTTCCGCCGCGGCATCGTCGGCGAGCTTCAGGCCCTGTTGGCGCGCCGCAAATCCTGACCAAATCCCAACAAGAACAAGCCCGAACACAGGATAAGCATCCATGGATCAACCGCTCTGGAGCCCGTCGGAGGAGCGCGTCGCGGCCTCCAACCTGACCGCCTTCCGCGCGGCGGCGAACGCCCGCTTCGGGCTGCGGCTGGCCGACTATGCGGAGCTGTACAACTGGTCGGTGGCGGCCAAGGAGGACTTCTGGCGCTTTCTATGGGACTGGGCCGGGCTGAAGGGCGACCTCGGCGGCGTCGCCCTGGTGGACGGCGACCGCATGCCCGGCGCCCGCTGGTTCCCCGAGGCCCGCCTGAACTACGCCGAGAACCTGCTGGCCAACGCCCCGGAGGGGGAGGCCGTCGTCTTCTGGGCCGAGGACAAGGTCAAGCGCCGCTGGTCCGGCGCCGAGCTGAAGGACCACGTCTCCCGCCTCCAGCAGGCCCTGCGCGCCGCCGGGGTGGGCAAGGGCGACCGCGTCGCCGCGGTCATGCCCAACATGCCCGAGACGCTCGCCGCCATGCTGGCGACATCCAGCCTGGGCGCCATCTGGTCGTCCTGCTCGCCCGACTTCGGCGTGCAGGGCATCACCGACCGCTTCGGCCAGATCGAGCCGACCGTCCTGCTCGCCCCCGACGCCTACTGGTACAACGGCAAGGCCCACGACGTCCGCGCCAAGATCGCCCAGGCGCTCGACAGCCTGCCCACCGTGCGCACCACCGTCATCGTGCCCTACGTGAACGAGGCGCCGGACCTCAGCGGCCTGCGCGGCGCCGTGACCTACCCCGACTTCCTGGCCCCCTTCCCGGCCGAGGAGGAGCTGAGCTTCGAGCGGGTGCCGTTCGACCACCCGCTGTTCATCCTCTATTCCTCGGGCACCACCGGCAAGCCCAAGTGCATCGTGCACGGCACCGGCGGCACGCTGCTGCAGCACGTCAAGGAGCACCGCCTGCATTCCGACGTGAAGCCGGGCGACCGTGTCTTCTACTACACGACCTGCGGCTGGATGATGTGGAACTGGCTGGTCTCCGGGCTGACCAGCGGCGCCACGCTGCTGCTCTACGACGGCTCGCCGTTCGCGCCCACGGGCACCATCCTGTTCGACTACGCCGACGCCGAGGGCATGACGCTGTTCGGCACCTCGGCCAAGTTCATCCAACAGGCCGAGAAAGCGGGGCTGGAGCCGATCCGCACGCACAGCCTGGCCACGGTGCGGGCGCTGGCCTCGACCGGCTCGCCGCTGATGCCGGAGAACTTCGAGTACGTGTACCGGTCGATCAAGGCGGACGTGCATCTGGCCTCGATCAGCGGCGGCACGGACATCGTGTCGTGCTTCGTGCTGGGCAACCCGATCGCCCCGGTGTGGGTGGGCGAGATCCAGACGGCCGGGCTGGGCATGGCGGTGGAGGCGTTCGACGACGCCGGCCACGCGGTGCGCGGCGAAAAGGGCGAGCTGGTCTGCACGCGGCCGTTCCCGAGCATGCCGGTGGGCTTCTGGGCCGACCCGGACGGGGCGAAGTACCGGGCGGCCTATTTCGAGCGGTTCCCGAACGTGTGGACGCACGGCGACTTCATCGAGCGGACGGGGCACGGCGGCTGGGTGATCTACGGGCGCTCCGACGCGGTGCTGAACCCCGGCGGGGTGCGGATCGGGACGGCGGAGATCTACCGGCAGGTGGAGCATCTGCCGGACATCCTGGAGGCGGTGTGCATCGGCCAGGAGTGGGACGGCGACGTGCGGGTGGTGCTGTTCGTGGTGCTGCGCGAGGGGGTGGCGCTGGACCAGGCCCTGGAGGACACGATCCGCGGGCGCATCCGCGACAACTGCTCGCCGCGCCACGTGCCGGCGAAGATCGTGGCGGTGAGCGACATTCCGCGCACGCGCTCGGGCAAGATCACCGAACTGGCGGTGCGCGACGCGGTGCACGGCCGCCCCATCAAGAACACCGAGGCCCTCGCCAACCCGCAGGCGCTCGACGAGTTCATGGAGCGTCCGGAACTGAAAGGTGCCTGATGGCGGCGCGTGAGCTGTTTCTCGACCTCGACGGGGTGTTGGCCGATTTCGACCGCGGCGTGAAGACGGTCACCGGCAAGCGCCCTGAGGAGCTTTCCATGAAGGTCATGTGGCGGGAACTGTCCCGCCACACCGATTTCTTCGGCACGCTGGAGTTCATGCACGACGCGCAGGAACTGTGGCGCTTCTGCGAGCCGTTCGAGCCGACGATCCTGACCGGCCTGCCGTTGGGCTCCTGGGCGCCGGAGCAGAAACGGCGCTGGGTCGCCCACATGCTGGGGCCGCATGTCCGCGTCATCACCTGCATGGCCAAGGACAAGTTCCGCTACGGCGGTCCCGGCAAGGTGCTGGTGGACGACCGGGAAAAGGCGCGCGATCCGTGGGTCGGCACCGGCGGTCTGTTCGTGCTGCACACCAGCGCCAAGACCTCCATCGCGGAGCTGAAGCGCCTCGGCTTCTCCGGCTGAGGAACCATCCGGCGCGGACTCCATTGATCGGGCGAACCCCGCGCATGGAGAACCGCCATGGACGATCGACAGCGGAACGGCCCGCGGACCCAGAACGACCGGGCCCCCAACGAAGGCATCAACGAACGCGACAGGAGCGAACGGGAGCGGCAGTTGGCGGCGGAGACCGGCCGCATCAACCCCGCCACCCACGACGGCCGGGGGATCAACCCGAACGACGCCGGCCGCGGCCTGCCGATGACCGAACACCAGCGCGAGCGGCTGAAGGTCCTGTCGGAGGAAGCGGCCGTTCCGGTCGAGGAAAACCTGACTTACGACGAAGCCGAACGGAAAATCGACGAACTCCAGGTCCGCGCCGGCCTCAAGCCGGAATGAGGCCAGTGCGTCCGATGCGTCCGATGCGGGGGGCCATTGTGGCCCCCTCGCCCACCCTCCTGCGTTACTCGGCCGGCGCCTGTTCGCTGGCCTTGCGCGTCTTGAGCAGCGAGACGGCCACGCCGCCGACGATCAGGGTCAGCGTCACGCCCAGCGAGATCAGCGGATCGGGCTTGGCAACCATCTGCGCGTAGAAGATCTTGCCGCCGATGAAGACCAGCACCAGAGCCAGGGCGTATTTCAGGTAACGGAAGCGGTGCACCATCGCCGCCAGGGCGAAGTTGAGCGCGCGAAGGCCCAGGATGGCGAAGATGTTGCTGGTGTAGACGATGTAGGGATCGGTGGTGATGGCGAAGACGGCCGGAACGCTGTCCACCGCGAAGATCAGGTCGGCAAACTCGATCATCATCAGCGCCAGGAACAGCGGCGTCGCCGTCAGACTGCCTTTCTCCCGCCCGTTCTGCGCCGGTCCGCGGACGAAGAAATGATGGCCGTGGAACGTGTCGGTTATCCGCATGTGCCGGCGGAGGAAGCCCAGCACCGGATTGTTGGCGATGTCCGGTTCCTGGTCCACAGCGAACAGCATCTTCACGCCGGTCACCAGCAGGAAGGCGCCGAAAACGTAAAGCACCCAGTGGAATTCGCTGACCAGCGCAGCACCGGCCGCGATCATCAGACCGCGCAGAACGATGACGCCCAGGATTCCCCAGAACAGCACGCGGTGCTGCAATTCGCGCGGGACGGCGAAGTATCCGAAGATCAGCGAAATGACGAAGACATTGTCGAGCGACAGGCTCTTCTCGACAAAATAGCCGGTGTAGTACTGCAACCCGGCGGTCTCGCCCATCGACCACCAGACCCAGCCGCCGAACAGCATGGCGACGACGATGTAGAAGGCCGACAGGTGCAGGCTTTCCTTCACGCCGATTTCATGATCGCGGCGGTTCAGGATGCCGAGGTCGAAGGCCAGAAGGGCCAGAACGATGCTCAGGAACGAAAGCCAGGCCCAGACAGGTTTCCCCAGAAAATCGAGGAAAACGGGGGCCAGTAGGGACTCCATGGGAACAACCCGCTTGATGGCGCTGCGTCTGCAGTTACTCAAGAGGTGTCCGACATCACGGCCGACGCCTCGGCCGCCAGAGGGGCCCGGACCCGAACGCCTTCGAGG
>JAEZPL010000254.1 GCA_023413605.1 Pseudomonadota bacterium | reverse complement strand
TCGGGCGCAGGCGTAGGCGTTGATTTCGGTGCCGACCGGGATTTCGACGATCTGGGGCTTGCGCCAAGTCTTCATGGTGCGTTCCTCCGCGCGTGGGGGCCGTGATGGGCGGTTCGTCCGCCATTCTGCGAACATGGAAACGCTACGAGCAGCAGGCAACGGGGTCTATGCGACTTTGGAATGAGGAGGCCTGCTCAACCGGGTGAGGAACGCTCGGCCTTCCGCCCGCCTATCCCTTCGTTTTTCCGCCCTTGCGGCCTTGCATCCCCCCGCATGGGGGGCTATCAAGCCCGCGCGCTTCTTTTTCGCCCGGAATTCTTTAACACCCGGAATACGCGCGCAACGCGGAGGAAGAACCAACCATGAGCGCCATTACCGAAATTCACGCCCGCGAGATCCTCGATAGCCGCGGCAACCCGACCGTCGAGGTCGATGTCCTGCTGGAATCCGGCGCCTTCGGCCGCGCCGCGGTTCCGTCGGGCGCCTCCACCGGCGCGCACGAGGCGGTTGAGCTGCGCGACGGCGACAAGAGCCGCTACGGCGGCAAGGGCGTGCTGAAGGCCGTGGAGTCGGTGAACGGCGAGATCTTCGACACCCTGGCGGGTCTCGACGCCTCCAACCAGCGCGCCATCGATCTGGCCATGATCGAGCTGGACGGCACCCCGAACAAGGCCCGCCTGGGCGCCAACGCGATCCTGGGCGTCTCGCTCGCCGTCGCCAAGGCGTCGGCCGAGGAAGCCGCCCTTCCGCTGTTCCGCTATGTCGGCGGCGCCTTCGCGAACCTGCTGCCGGTCCCGATGATGAACATCATCAACGGCGGCGCGCACGCGGACAACCCGATCGACATCCAGGAATTCATGATCATGCCGGTGGGCGCCGAGACCGGGGCCGAAGCCATCCGCATGGGTTCGGAAGTCTTCCAGGCGCTGAAGAAGAAGCTGAAGGACGCCGGCCACAACACCAACGTCGGCGACGAGGGCGGCTTCGCCCCGAACCTCGCCTCCACCGACGAGGCGCTGGGCTTCATCATGAAGGCGATCGAGGCCGCCGGCTACAAGCCGGGCGACGACGTCATGCTGGCGCTGGACGCCGCCTCGACCGAGTTCTTCAAGAACGGCAAGTACGAGCTGGCCGGCGAGGGCAAGTCGCTCGCTCCGGAGCAGATGGTGAAGTACTGGGAGGATCTGGTCGGCCGCTACCCGATCATTTCCATTGAGGACGGCATGTCCGAGGACGATTGGGAGGGCTGGAAGGCCCTGACCGACGCCATCGGCAAGAAGATCCAGCTGGTCGGCGACGATCTGTTCGTCACCAACCCGGCCCGTCTGGCCGAGGGCATCAAGAAGGGCGTCGCCAACTCCATCCTGGTGAAGGTCAACCAGATCGGCACCCTGTCGGAGACGCTGGAAGCCGTCGACATGGCCCACAAGGCCGGCTACACCGCCGTCATGTCGCACCGTTCGGGCGAGACCGAGGACAGCACGATCGCCGACCTCGCCGTCGCCACCAACTGCGGCCAGATCAAGACCGGCTCGCTGTCGCGTTCCGACCGTCTGGCCAAGTACAACCAGCTGATCCGCATCGAGGAGATGCTGGGCACCGCCGCCCGCTACGCCGGCCGCGGCATCCTGAAGGCTTGATCGGATCTTTCGGAACCGAATGTGGAAAGCCCCTTCCCGGATCGCCGGGAAGGGGCTTTTTCATTTTCGGGGCATCCGCGCGCCATTGGGGAGCTTGGCGGAACGATTCGGTGGAGCCATCGTACAGAAGACTGTCGATCGTCCAGAAGGCTGTCGATCCGGACGAAAAGCCCGCCCCAACCGAAGGCGCCGCCGATGTTCTTTTTTCCTTTGTACGACGACAACCCGACGCGGCGGACGCCGGTCATCACCATCGCCTTCATCATCCTGTGCGTGGCCGTTTATCTCTGGCAACTGTCGCTGGGCGTGCGTGGAGGGGAGCGGGCGGTCTATTCCTACGGGGTCATCCCGGCGGTGCTGTTCGGCTACGCCGACCTGCCGGCGCCGTTGCGGGTCATCCCGGCCTGGGCGTCCATCGTCACCTCGATGTTCATGCACGGCGGCTTGCTGCACCTTGCCGGTAACATGCTGTATCTCTGGATCTTCGGGAACAACGTCGAAGACAGCATGGGGCGGGGCCGCTTCATCGTCTTCTACCTGCTGTGCGGAACCGCGGCGGCCCTGGCGCAGAGCATCGCCCACCCGACGTCGGAAATTCCCATGCTGGGGGCCAGCGGGGCCATCGGCGGCGTGCCGGGGGCCTATCTGGTGCTGCACCCCAGGGCGAACGTCGGCGTGCTGGTCTGGTTCATCATCATCGTGCGTATCATCACCGTGCCGGCCGTGCTGGTGCTGGGCGTCTGGTTCGCCGGGCAGATCCTCAGCGGCGTGACGACGCCGACGACCGACGATGGCGGAGGCGTCGCCTTCTGGGCGCATGTCGGCGGTTTCGTCGCCGGGGTGGTGCTGATCCCCTTCTTCAAGCGCTCGAACGTGCAACTGCTGGAACCCGGTCACAGCCGGGCCTTCGTCGTCCTGCCGCCGGGCGCGGCCATGCACCGCGGCCGTATCCCCGATTCCGGGAACCGCCGCCGCCCGTTCCAATGAATTGATAGAAACAGCCTATCAATCCAATAGGATCAAGCGATTGGATCTGTCGTGGTCAAGGCGTCATGTTGATCCCAACAAGGAACGTCGGGATCGGGAGTCCGCCATGGCCAAGACCTTCAGCTTCGCCTGCATCCACTTCACGGTGGCGTTTCTGGTCGGCTATCTGATGACCGGCAGCATCGCCGTGGGCGGCGCCTTGGCCCTGGTCGAGCCCCTGTGCAACACGGTCGCCTACCACCTGCACGAACGCGCCTGGGCGGCCTACGGGCGCCGCAAGGCCGGGGCGGAACAGAGCGACCCCGGCGCGACCTGCACGGCGGTGCCGGCTTGAAAGGCGGATTTGAAAGACGGTGGCGCGCCGCTTCCCCGCCCGTGACGGGGAAGCGGCGCAGCGCCGGTCAGCGGGCGCGCAGGTAGGCCAGCACGGTTTCCGGGGCGGATTCGCCGTACGGATCGCCGCCCTGGCCGGCGTCGTTGATGCCCGGCTCCTCGAACAGCTTCTCGATCACGCCGTCGTTGACGACCATGGCGTAGCGCCAGCTGCGCATGCCGAAGCCGACATGGTCCTTGTTGATCAGCATGCCCATGCGGCGCGTGAACTGGCCCGAGCCGTCGGGGATCAGCTTGACGTTCTTCACGTCCAGGTGCTTGCCCCACTGGAACATGACGAAGGCGTCGTTGACGCTGAGGCAGTAGACCTCGTCGATGCCCAGATCACGGAACTCCGGATAGAGCTTGTCGTAGGTCGGAACCTGCTGGTTGGAGCAGGTCGGCGTGAAGGCGCCGGGCAGCGAGAACAGGACGACGCGCTTGCCGGCGAACAGGTCGTCGGAGCTGACGTCCTGCCAGCGGAACGGGTTCGGCCCGCCGACGCTTTCGTCACGGACGCGGGTCTTGAAAACAACCTGGGGGACTTTGCGCCCTTCCATGATCAACTCCGGGGCTATCGGGTGCGGGTCGGCCATGCAGGCCGGGGGAATGCAGAGCGACCTTAGCCGCTCGCACGGCCCGGTCCAACCGCCGGAGGCGCACTGCGCGGTCTTGTCTCATGCGCCAATTGTTAAGTGGCTGATGGTCGCCCGGTTATCAGGCCCGGAACGAAGGGCCGGAAGGCTCCCCCGGTGACCAGAGCCTTCGCCGCGGCGATGTCCGGGGCCATGGCGCGGTCGTCGGTCCAGGTGGCCACATGGGCGCGCAGCATCGCCTTGGCCCGCTCCAGCGCGGGGGAGGAGGTCAGCGGCGCGCGCAGATCGATTCCCTGGCAGGCGGCCAGCAGTTCCACCGCCACGATGCCGGCGAGGTTGTCGGCCATGTCCGCCAGTCGCCGCGCGGCATGGGTGGCCATGCTGACGTGGTCCTCCTGGTTGGCGGAGGTGGGCAGGCTGTCCACGCTCGCGGGGTGGGCCATCTGCTTGTTCTCGCTGGCCAGCGCCGCCGCAGTGACCTGGGCGATCATGAATCCGCTGTTCAGGCCCCCGTCGGCCACCAGGAAGGGCGGCAGCCCGGACAGGTGCGTGTCCATCAGCAACGCGATCCTCCGTTCCGACAGGGCGCCCGTCTCCGCGATGGACAGGGCCAGCACGTCGGCCGCCATGGCGACGGGCTCGGCGTGGAAGTTGCCGCCGGACAGGATTTCCCCGGTGTCCGGGAAGACCAGGGGGTTGTCGGACACGGCGTTCGCCTCGCGCTCCAGCACCCCGGCCGCGAAGCGCAGGTGGTCGAGCACGGCGCCCATCACCTGCGGCTGGCAGCGCAGGCTGTAGGGGTCCTGCACGGTGCCGTGGTCGGCCCGGTGCGACTCCCGGATTCCGCTGCCCGCCAGCAGGGTGCGGTAGGCGGCGGCGGCTTCCCTCTGGCCGGGCTGGCCGCGCAGATCGTGGATGCGCGCGTCGAACGGCCCGTCGCTGCCCTGCGCCGCATCGACGCTGAGCGCGCCGGCGACCACCGCGGCGGCGAAGGCGTCCTCCGCCGCGAACAGCCCGGCAAGGCCCAGCGCGGCCGACACCTGCGTGCCGTTCAGCAGGGCCAATCCCTCCTTCGCCTCCAGAGCCAGTGGGGACAATCCGGCGCGGGACAGCGCTTCGGCGGCGGGCAGGCGGGCGCCGTCCACATCCGCCTCGCCCTCGCCGATCAGGACCCCGGTCAGATGCGCCAGCGGAGCCAGATCGCCCGAAGCGCCGACCGATCCCTTGGACGGCACCACCGGCAGCACGCCACGGTTGAACAGAGCCAGCAGCGCCTCGACCACCGCCATCCGCACGCCGGAATGGCCGCGCGCCAGGGCGTTGACCTTCAGCGCCAGGATCAGGCGCACCACGGCGGGCGGCAGGTCCGGCCCGGTGCCCGCGCTGTGCGACAGGACGAGGCGCCGTTGCAACTCCCGCACCTGATCGGGGGCGATGCGCTTCTTCGCCAGAAGGCCGAAACCGGTGTTCACGCCATAGACCGCCCGTTCGCCGCCCGCCGCCTCGGCCACCGTCCGCGCGGAGTCCTCGATGCGCGCGCGGCAGCCCGGCGCCAGGGCCAGGGCAACCGGTTCGCGCAGGATCCGACGAAGGTCGTCCAAGGTCAGGCGGCCGGGCTCCAGAGTCAGCGTGTCGGTCATGCGTATTCCCTTCGGGTCTTCGAGGTGTGGCCTGTCCTTCACATGAGGTTTCACGGCCGGCGCGCCAGTGTGTTCTGCGCAAAGGGGGTGGTTTCCGGTGGCAAGGCTGTGATGTCCCTCAATCTTCAGATTTCATTTACCAAGATCCCGTCATCTGCTCCTCGCCTGCATCCAGTGGGCACTGCCTTAAACGGTGACAATTGGAGGGCTCTATATGCCTCGCCTCGATAATCGCAGGCCTGAAACGGCCGACCAGGAGAAGGCCTTCGGGGGGCGTCATTTCTCTAGGATTCTTGTTGGTTCCTTTGTCTTCAGCGCCGCCATCAACCTTCTGATGCTGGCGATGCCGCTGTATTCCCTTCAGGTCTTCAGCCGGGCCATCCCGTCCGGCAACATTGAAACCCTGATCATGCTGACCGTCATCGTGGTCATCGCGCTGTCGCTGATCGCCGCGATGGAGACCGTCCGCGCCCGCGTGCTGTGCCGCGCCGGCAACGCCCTGGAGGTCGCCTGGCGCCGCCGCC
>JAEZPL010000229.1 GCA_023413605.1 Pseudomonadota bacterium | reverse complement strand
ATCCTGCCCTCGGCGGAAGATGGGCGGACCCAGAACGCCTACGTCATCCGCAAGAAGGTCGAGGTGGACGGCGCCAATCTGAGGAACGCCACGGCGGGCACCAACCCGCAGACCGGCGAGTGGGTGGTCAACTTCGAATTCGACAGCGTCGGCGCGCGCCGTTTCGCCGACGTGACCAAGACCAACGTCGGGCGTCCTTTCGCCATCGTGCTCGACAACAAGGTCATCAGCGCCCCCGTGATCCGCGAGCCGATCACCGGCGGACGCGGCCAGATCAGCGGCAGCTTCACCGCCGCCGGGGCCAACGACCTTGCCGTTCTGCTGCGCGCGGGCGCCCTGCCGGCGCCGCTGAAGGTGATCGAGGAACGCACGGTCGGCCCCGACCTGGGCGCCGATTCGATCCGCGCCGGCCTGATGGCCGTCTCCGTCGGCTTCGTGCTGGTCTGCGTCTACATGCTGGCGGCCTATGGCCTGTTCGGTGCCTTCGCCTGCTTCGCGCTGCTGATCAACATCATCCTGACGCTGGCGGCGCTGTCGATGCTGCACGCGACGCTGACCCTGCCGGGCATCGCCGGCATCCTGCTGTCGCTCGGCCTGTCGGTGGACGCCAACATCCTGATCAACGAGCGCATCCGCGAGGAGACGAAGAAGGGTCGCGGCGTCTTCGGCGCCATGGAGGCCGGCTTCAGCCGCGCCTACTCGACCATCGTCGACTCCAACCTGACGACGGTCATCAAGATGGCGTTGCTGTTCATCTTCGGCACCGGCGCGATCAAGGGCTTCGCCGTCACCATCACCTTCGGCATCCTGATCTCGATGTTCACGGCGACCGTGCTCGTTCGCCTGATGATGGTCAGCTGGCTGCGCCAGTCGCGGCCGGCCGCCCTGCCGGTCTGACGCGGCCGGCGCCGATCGCCGTCCGCGTCACCCTTTCGATCAATGCCCGGGGGCATTGATCTGTCGGGTTAAACGGGAGGCGGATGAAGGAAGAGGTCATCCGCCGCCCCTTTGAGAGGTATTCCATGTTCCGGCTTCGTCTGGTCCCCGACAACACCAACATCCCCTTCATGCGCGGGCGGTATGCCGGCCTGATCGTGTCGGCGCTGCTGTCGCTCGCGTCGGTCGGGTTGTACTTCTACCCGGGCCTGAACTACGGCATCGATTTCCGCGGCGGCATCGTGATCGAGGCGCGCACGCCGCAGCCGGCCGATTTCGAGTCGCTGCGCCACACGCTGAACCAGTTGAACATGGGGCAGGTGGGGTTGCAGGAGTTCGGGTCGCCCCAGGACGTGCTGATCCGGCTGGAGCGCCAGCCGGGCGACGACGCGGCGCAGCAGGTTGCCGCCGACAAGGTGCGCGCCACGCTCGCCAAGGACATCCCCGGCACGACCGTGCGCCGCGTGGAAGCGGTGGGCGCGTCCGTCAGCAGCGAACTGTTCTTCAACGGCATGCTGTCGCTCGGCCTCGCCATGGTGGCGATGCTGGTCTACATCTGGTTCCGGTTCGAATGGCAGTTCGGCTTCGGCGCCGTCGTGACGCTGCTGCTGGACGTCACCAAGATCGTCGGCTTTTACGCGATCACCGGCATGCAGTTCAACCTGACGGCGGTCGCCGCGATCCTGACGATCATGGGCTACTCGATCAACGACAAGGTCGTCGTCTACGACCGCATGCGCGAAAATCTGCGCATCTACAAGAAGATGCCGCTGCGGGAGTTGATCGACCGGTCGATCAACGAGACGCTGAACCGTACGCTGGGTACGTCCATGTGTACGCTTCTGTCGATCATCCCGCTGGCCTTCTTTGGCGGCGAGGCGTTGCAGGATTTCGGCATCGTGCTGATCTTCGGCATTTTCCTGGCCACCTCCTCGTCCATCTTCATCGCCGCGCCCATCTTGTTGTTCCTGGGCGAGAACCGGCTGCGCCGCAGCGCTCCGGGGACCGAGGCCGCACAGCCGGCGCCGACGCCTTGAGCCTGAACGACAAAAGAAGCGGGTAGCAGATGGCGGACATCACGCCGATCATCCCGTCGGACCGGCAGGTCATCGACGGATACGGGGAAGGGCAGTTCTGCGTGTCGGGGAAGTGGCGGACCGGCTCGGTCGTCGTCCTTCCCGACCGGACCCAGCCCTGGAGCGCAAACGATTTCACCGCGCTGACGGTGGAGGATTTTTCGGCCGTCACCGGGGCCAGTCCGCGGGTCGAGCTTTTGCTGCTGGGCTCCGGCCCCAAGATGCAGCTTCTGCCCAAGGCCCTGCGCCAGGGTCTGCGCGACGCCGGTGTGGTGGTGGAGGTCATGGACACCGGCGCCGCCTGCCGCACCTACAACGTCCTGCTCGCCGAAGGGCGGCGCATCGCGGCGGCCCTGCTGCCGGTGTAGGGCACAGGTTCCGCGGACGTGGCCGGCAGAAGACGAAGCCAACAAAAAAGGACCCCTTGCGGGGTCCTTTTCCGTTTCGGCGATCCGGAAGGGATCAGGCCGAATGGGATCAGGCCGGGGCCTTCGACAGGCGCTCGGCGACGAATTCCCAGTTCACCATGCTTTCCATGAACGCCTTCACGAAGTCCGCGCGGCGATTCTGGTAATCGACGTAGTAGGCGTGCTCCCACACGTCGGCGGTCAGCAGCGGGTAGTGACCCTGGGCCAGCGGGGTGTCGGCGTTGGAGGTCTTGGTGACCTTCAGCTTGCCGTTGTCGATGTAGAGCCACGCCCAGCCCGAGCCGAACTGCGTGATGGCGGCGTTCGAGAACTCTTCCTTGAACTTGTCGACGCTGCCGAAGTCGGCGATCAGGCGCTTCTCAAGCTCGCCCGGGATGGCGCCGCCGCCGTTCTTCTTCATGCTCTGCCAGTAGAAGGTGTGGTTCCACACCTGGCCGGCGTTGTTGAAGAGGCCCTGCTTGGAAGCGTCGCCGTAGCTCTGCTTGATGACGTCTTCCAGGCTGGCGTTGGCCAGCGGGCTGTCCTTCGTCAGGTTGTTCAGGTTGGTGACGTAGGTCTGGTGGTGCTTGTCGTGGTGCAGATGGAGAGTCTGCGACGACATGAACGGCTCCAGCGCATCGTACGCGTAGGGGAGCGGCGGCAGTTCGAACGCCATGGATTTCCCTCTCTTCTTGAATTGTCCACTCTCGGGCCGAGCCTTGAAGGCACAGCACCTCCGTCCGCTCAAATAGGCCCCCGGCGCGGCAAAGTGAAGGCTGGAAAAAGGCCGAGGCGCGAAAAGGTGGTAGTCCGTGCGTGCAGGAGCGCTTTCGCGGCCCGTTCGCCGGATCGAACCGCTCCCTCCAGCGTCGCCGGGAGACCCGTATCGGTCCAATCCCCGGCCAGAACGAGGTTGGAAAGGCCGGTTCGGGGGCCGGGACGCAATGTGGCGTGCTGCGGCGACTGGTCCGGCGTGGCCCGGCGTTCCTTGACGATTCGGCAGGGGGGAGCCGGTGCGTCGAGGCCAACCGCGCGGGCGACGTCCCGCCAGAGGGTCGCCGTGATGGCGTCGGCCGGCTGGTCGGCCAGCGAGTCGGCGTCGCTGACGGTGACGGAGGCGACGTCGCCGCGCAGGAACAGCCATTCCGCGGTGCCGCCGACAAGGCCGAGAAAGGGCAGGTCGCCGGGCAGGGTGGGCGGCGTCTCCAGCCGGAAATGGGCGTTGACGATGGCGCGGCCGGCTGCGGGGACGGACAAACCGGGCAGCAGCCGGCCGGAAATCCAAGCCGGCGCCGCCAGGACGACCGAATCGCCAGGGCCGAGGGCGACCCGTTCCCCGGCCACGGACAGGGCGGTGACGCGCCCGCCGTCGCGGTCCAGCCCGTCTACGCGCGCCCCGAACTGGAAGGTTGCTCCGTTCCGTTCCAGCCACGTCACGGCGGGGTCGATCAGCGCGGCGGACAGGCCGCGCTCGGCGAACAGCGGGCGGCAGGCGGCCTCCCCGCGCAGCAGGGTTTCGCGCAGCACCGCGCCGAACAGCCGGGCGGAGGAGCGGTCGGGCGCGCCGTTCATGACCGACACGGCCAGGGGCTGCCACAGCCGCTCATACAGGGGGCCATCCGCCGGCAGGGCGTCCGCGACCGTCGCGCCCTGGCCGGCGGTGAGCGTCCGCAGCGCGGCGAGGTAGTCCGCCGGCCGGCTGTCGGGAACCCGCCGTGCGGCGTCGAACAGCCACAGCCCGCCGGGCCGCAGGGTCCAGCGCTCGCCGGACCGGAGGTCGAGGAAGGGAAAGGCCGCCGGGCGCAGTTCGGTCAGCCCGTCGCGGGCGCCCACCGCGTCGAGATAGCCGAGCAGAGCCCGGTTGCCGCTGAGCGCCAGATGGCTGCCGTTGTCCACCGTGCG
>JAEZPL010000228.1 GCA_023413605.1 Pseudomonadota bacterium | reverse complement strand
CACCCGTGCCGCTGACCCGTTGACCGATGCCGGAGCCTGTGATGAGCCTTGACCCTCGCGACCTGCTGCGGCGGATGTTCGATGCCGCCGTGGCCGCCGCCCAGCCGGAACACTGCGTGCCGCCGCACCTGCCGGAACCGCCGAAGGGGCGGCTGGTGGTGATCGGCGCGGGCAAGGCTTCGGCGGCCATGGCGAAAGCGGTGGAGGACCATTGGCCGGGCGCGTTGTCCGGCCTCGTCGTCACCCGCTATGGCTACGCCGTCCCCTGTTCCCGCATCGTGATCGTCGAGGCCGCGCACCCCGTGCCCGACGCCGCCGGGCTGGAAGCCGCCAAGCGGATCAAGGATCTGGTTTCCGGCCTCACATCCGACGACACCGTTCTCTGCCTGATCTCCGGCGGCGGCTCCGCCCTGCTGGCCCTGCCGCTGGAGGGGCTGACGCTGGACGACAAGCAGGCGGTCAACCGGGCGCTGCTGAAGTCCGGCGCCACCATTTCCGAAATGAACTGCGTGCGCCGGCATCTGTCGGCGGTGAAGGGTGGTCGTCTGGCCGCCGCCTGCCATCCGGCGCGGGTGGTCACGCTGCTGATCTCCGACGTGCCGGGCGACAATCCGATCGACATCGCCTCCGGTCCCACGGTCGGCGACCCGACGACCTGCGCGGATGCGCTGGCCATCGTCAAGCGCTATGGAATCGACCTGCCGCCCGCCGTGCTGGAGGTGCTGGAGAGTGGCCGGGGCGAGAGCGTCAAGCCCGACGACCCGCGTCTGTCGGGTGCCGAGGTGCGCATGATCGCCACGCCGCAGATGGCCCTGGAGGCTGCCGCCGCGGTGGCGCGGGAGGCCGGAACCGCCCCGCACATCCTGGGCGACAGCCTGGAAGGCGAAGCGTGCGACGTCGGTTCCGTGCTGGCCGGCATGGCGCTTCAGGTCGCGCGGCGCGGGCAGCCCTTCACCGCGCCCTGCGTGCTGCTGTCGGGCGGAGAGACCACCGTTACAGTGAGCGGCAACGGGCGCGGCGGGCGCAACGTGGAATTCCTGCTGGCTCTTGGCGTCGCGCTGAACGGCCAGCCGAACATCCATGCCCTGGCCGGCGACACGGACGGCGTGGACGGGCTGGAGGAGATCGCCGGCGCCTATCTCGGCCCCGACACCCTGGCCCGAGCCTGGGCCAAGGGCATCAAGCCCAAGGACAGCCTTGCCGACAACGACGGCCACGGCTTCTTCGAGGCGCTGGGCGACAGCCTCGTCACCGGCCCGACGCTGACCAACGTCAACGACTTCCGCGCGATTCTGATACTGTGACGGCCCTGATCCTATAACGGCGGGACGGGGTCAGCGCCGCCCCTGCTTGTCGGCGAGCTGCGCCATGGCGCCCTGCTTCGGCACGATCTTTTCGGCGTAGCGGGCGGGCATGGCCGGACTTTTCCAGCGCCCGGCCTGCTGGATGGCCGGCAGGCCGAAGCCGGCCGCCGTCAGGTCCTGCGCCGCCCCGACACGCAGGGAATGGCCCGACACCAGCGCCGGGTCGATCCCGGCGGCCTCCGCCCGGCGCTTGACGATGTCCGACACGCGGCGCCCCGGATCGGGGCCGCGCACGGCGAGTGGGCCGAGCACCGCCCCGTCCTGCCCCACCTGCAGCCATAACGCCTCGGTGCAGCCCTCCAGTCGCGCGAGCTTCCGCTCCAGGATGTCGCGTCGGCGCTTGGCGTTCAGCACGCTTCCTTCCCGCATGGCGGCGGTCAGGGCGCGCAGGGCCTGCCGGGTCCGCCGCTCCTCCCCGCGCAGGGCGTCGGCGCGCGCCTCCGTCCAGGCGTTCAGGCGCCGCATGGTGTCGGGGGCGAGCCAGCTGTAGCTGCCCTGCCCTTCCTGGTCGGTCTTCGACCGCGCGAGGTACAGCAGGCCGGAGCCGTCGGCCTCGATCTTGATGTCTTCCACGCGCAGGGAAACCAGTTCGCCCCGCCGCAGTAGGGCGTCGTAGGCGACCGCCAGGAGCGCGGCGTCGCGCAAGTCCTCCAGCAATGCGCCGTCGCCGATCTCGGCCAGGATCAGGTCCAGTTCCCCCCGGCCGAGGCCCAGCGCCTGGGATTGTCGGGTGCCCTTGCGGCGGGCCAGCGCCTTCATCTTCAGCTGGACCGCAGCGGTCTTGGTCGGGTCCGTGTGCCCATGCACGCGGTGCAGCCAGCCGAGCGAGGACAGGCGACGCGACAGCGTGGCGTAGGTCAATGGCTTGGCCGTGCGCGGGTTGGTGCGCGCGGCCAGTTCCTCCAGGTAGGCGACCACCGTGTCCGGGACGGCCGGCAGGGATTCCCGTCCGGCGGCGATGCACCAGCGGATGAAATCGTCGGTGTCGGCCTTGATGGCGCGCTTGGTGTTGGCGGCGAAGGCCTCCTCCGCGGCGTCCAGCGCGTCGCGGACGCGGCCGACCGGCGTGGCGGGGATGGCAGCCTTGATGGCGGCTTTCATGGAGGACGTCGCGCGGCGGGACGGTGCCTGGCTCATGGGGGGCGGGCGGATTCCGGAAGACGCAACCGAAGTCATCGAACAAGGACCATCGTCCTATAGCACGGAAGGCGAGAAAAGGGTGGTGGAAAAGGCGTGCCCCGGCGGGCGGGGAACAGGCTTGGCAGAAAAATTTAACAAATTGCCGCTTATTCTCGCCTTTATACATATGACGGCCCACGCCGTCGGTGAGGTGTGCACATGCAGGTTGTTATTGTCGA
Organism: Pseudomonadota bacterium; assembly: GCA_023413605.1. GTDB lineage: Bacteria > Pseudomonadota > Alphaproteobacteria > Azospirillales > Azospirillaceae > Azospirillum. The sequence continues at coordinate 5,446 of JAEZPL010000228.1, read as the reverse complement.
CGACGATCCCGGCACCCTGTTCATCACCAGCGCCGTTATCCGGCGCATCGACGACGCCGACCCGGTGGGAATGGGCAGCCCGCTGGCAGCCCTGGAATGGCTGGCCGGCAACACGCCGGACCTGATCTTGATCGACCATGTCATGCCGGACCTCGACGGCATGGGCATGCTGTCGCGCATCCGCGCGCTGAACCACCTCGTCGACGTGCCCGTGGTCATGATCACCGCGGACACCTCCGTGAAGTTGCGGGTCGCGGCGTTGGAGAACGGCTGCACCGACTTCCTGACCAAGCCGATCGTCGTGCCGGAACTGCTGGCGCGCGCCCAGAACCTGCTGCGGCTGCGGATGGGGCAGCGGATGCTGAGCGAGCACGCCGCCCTGCTGCGCACCCGCGTCGAGGAGGCCACCGCCCAGTTGCGCGGTCAGGCGCTGGAGCTGGTCGGCCGGCTTGCCCGCGCCGCCGAATTCCGCGACCCGGAAACCGGCATGCACATCGAGCGCATGGCGAACTACGCCCGCCTGATCGCCGTGCGCCTTGGCCTGGATCGGGAGGAGTGCGACCGTCTTGCCCAGGCCGCCCCCATGCACGACATCGGGAAGATCGGCATTCCCGACGCGATCCTGCTGAAACCCGGCAAGCTGACGCCCGCCGAGATGCAGGTGATGCGGCAGCACACCGTGATCGGCCACAGCGTCCTGAAGGGAAGCGGGCATCCCCTGATCAGCCAGGCGGCGGAAATCGCCCTGGCGCACCATGAGAAGTTCGACGGCTCCGGCTATCCGAACGGGATCGCGGGGGACGCCATTCCGCTGTCCTGCCGCATCGTCGCGGTCGCCGACGTCTTCGACGCCCTGACCACCACGCGCCCCTACAAACGGCCCTGGTCGTTCGACGAGGCCAAAGGCTTTCTGGCGTCGAACAGCGGCTCGCATTTCGACCCGGCCTGCGTCGAGGCTTTTTTCCAATGCTGGGACGAGGTTGCGGCGATCCACGCCGCCCACCCCGATCCCGACACTTTCGAAATTCTGTGACCGGACGACCGACCATGAGCCAGCAAGCGTCCGATCCCACCCCGGCCACCACGACCGATGTTACAGCCGCCGCCACCGCGCCGGAGCCCGCTGCGGAGACGGCGCGGGACCATGGCCGGCAGGCCTACGCGCGCCGGTCTCGGGCGCTGGTCGCCGGGGTGTGGCTGGCGACGCTGATCCTGACGGCGTCGGCCTGGATGGCCGCCTCCACGCTGGCCGACCGCGACCAGCGCGACGCCACCCTGCGGGCGCAGCGCGACACGGGCAACCTGGCGCGCATCATCGCCGAGCAGGCGACCCGCGCCATCGCCGGCGCCGACCGGATCCTGAACTACATCGGCTACGACCTCTACCGGCTGGGCGGGCAGAGCGCGCTTCTGCGCGACGTCATGAAGAACGCGACGGTGGATTCGGAACTGCTGCTGCAGATCGCCTACGCGGACGGAAAGGGCGACCTGATCCAGACCAGCGTGGACGCGGCACCGGCCAAGGTGAACCTTGCCGACCGCGAGCATTTCCGCGTGCACAAGGACGGCACCGTCCAGGGCCTGTTCATCAGCCGGCCGGTGTTCGGCCGGGCGTCCGGCAAATGGTCGATCCAGCTGAGCCGCAAGGTCACCGCGGCCGACGGCGGGTTCGGCGGCATGATCGTCGCCTCGCTCGACCCCTTCTACTTCAGCCGGACCTTCGACGACCTCAACGTCGGCAAACAGGGCGTCATCTCCATCTTCGGCATCGACGGCATCCTGCGCGCGCGCAGCGTCATGGACGAGACGATCATCGGCCAGAACCTGACCGGCTCGCCCATCCACACCGCCGCCCTGTCGAATCCGGACGGCTTCATGCGCTCCACCAGCCCAGTGGACGGCGTCACCCGCCTGTGGAGCTTCCGCCGCCTGGACAATTACCCGCTGATCGTCGCCGCCGGCTTTGCCGAGGCGGAGTTCATGGGCGAGACCTGGGCACGGCAGCGGGCCTACATGGTGGGCGCCACGGCCGCGACGGCGCTGTTGCTGACCATGGCGTTGCTGGTGACGTGGCAGAGCCGGGCGCAGGAGCGCGCCCACGCCGCCCTGGACGAAACGGCGCGCCACCTGCGGGCCAGCAAGGAGCGGCTGCGCGACATCGCGGAGACGGCGTCCGACTGGTTCTGGGAAATGGACGCGGACCTGCGCTTCACCGACATCTCCGGCGCCTCGCACGGCGCGATTCACGATCCCGAGGCCCATCGGGGTCGCCGCTGCGACGAGATCGCGCTGCGCGAGCCGGGCGACGAGGAACGCTGGGACGCGCACCGTCTCCGCCTGCACGAACGCCACGCCTTCCGCGATTTCGAATTCGCCGTGCCGGGGCCGGACGGCGGCACTCGCATCTGGTCGGTCAGCGGCACGCCGATCTTCGACGAGGACGGGCGCTTCACCGGTTATCGCGGCTCCGGTTCCGACGTGACGGAGCGGCGCCGGGCCGAACGGTCGCTGGCGGACAGCGAGCAGCGCTACCGCGCCATGTTCGAGGCCGTGGGCCAGCCCATCGTCGTGACCGACCACACCGCCACGATCACCGGCTTCAATCCGTCGGCCGAGGCCCTGTTCGGCTATCGCGAGGAGGAGGTGATCGGCAAGAACGTCGCCCTGCTGATGCCGGACGTCCATGCGGTCGGTCATGACCGGCAGGTGGGGGATTATCGCGGCAGCGGACGAAGCCGCCCGGTCAGCGCCATCCGCGAGGTGTCGATCCGCCGCGCCGACGGCACCGCCATCCCGACCGAAATCGCCCTGTCGAGCTGGCGCACCGGCGGGCGGGAGCATTTCATCGGCGTGTTCCGCGACGTCACCAAGGCCAAGCAGATCGAGGCCGATCTGCGCCGGGCGCGCGACAGCGCCGAGCACGCCAACCGCATGAAGAGCGAGTTCCTGGCCACCATCAGCCACGAGATCCGAACGCCGATGAACGGCGTGCTGGGCACGCTGACCCTGTTGGCCGGCGGAACTCTGCGGCCGGAGGAGCAGCGGCTGGCCGGCATCGCCCGCCAGTCGGCGGAAAGCCTGCTGCGCCTGCTCGACGACATCCTGGATTTCTCGAAGCTCGAAGCACGCAAGATCACCATCGACGAGGAGACCTGCGCGCCCGCCCGCGTCGCCGAGGCGGTGGCCGCCGTCTTCCAGCCGACCGCCGACGACAAGGGGATCGCCATTTCCTGCCGGATGATGCCCTCCGTGCCGGATGCCGTGGTCACCGATCCGGCGCGGCTGCGGCAGATCCTGTTCAATCTGGTCGGCAACGCCGTCAAGTTCACCAGCTCCGGGCACGTCGCCATCCGGGCGCGGCGCGGCGCGGACCTGTCCGACAGCCGCTTCCTGCTGGAGTTCGAGGTGGAGGACACGGGCATCGGCATCAGCGCCGAAGCCCTGCCGAACCTGTTCGACCGCTTCACCCAGGCCGACAGCTCCATCACCCGCCGCTATGGCGGCACCGGGCTGGGGCTGGCCATCTGCAAGGAGCTGGCCGGCCTGCTGGGCGGCGACATCAGCGTCAGCAGCGCGCCCGGCCGGGGCAGCCTGTTCCAGTTCACCATCGCCTGTGCGCCGGGTGATCCGGCGAACCTGCGCGCTGATCCGGCGAACGACGCGACCGCGCACGCGGCGCTGCCACCGCTGCGGGTTCTGGCCGTGGACGACAATCCGGTGAACCGGGACATCGTGCGCGCCATGCTGCAACGCGCCGGGCACACCGTGGTCACCGCCAACGACGGTGCCGACGCCGTCCGCGCCGCCGACCAGGAGGCCTTCGACCTTGTCCTGATGGACATCCAGATGCCGGGGATGGACGGCCTGACCGCCACCCGCCTGATCCGCAAGCTGCTGCCGCCGCATGGGCTCGTTCCGGTGATCGCGCTGACCGCGCATGCCTCCGGCAGTTCCCGCCCCGAATGCGAGAGCGCGGGCATGAACGGCTTCGTCACCAAGCCGATCCGCCCCGTGGCCCTGTTCGCGGAGATGGCCGCCGTGATGGGCATGCGCGGCGCCGAACAGGAGCCCGCCCATCCGGCACCGGCGCCCGCACCGGCCCCGAATCCGGCCGAGGTTCCGGCGAACGGCCTGCTGGACCACGATCAGGCGAACAGCATCGTCGATGCGCTCGGCCTCGACGATTGGCGCGACGCCATCTCGGGCTTTGCCCGCACGGCCGACGAGCAGGTGCGGCTGATCGCCGACGCCCTGGAGACCGGTGCCGAGCACCAGCGCCCGGCTCACACCTTGAAGGGGCTGGCCTGGAACGTGGGCGCCAAGCAGCTTGGCGATCTTGCCCTGGCTATCGAAAGGGCCGCCCCGGACGAGGCGCGCGGGCTGGCGGCCGGGTTGAACCGCGTGCTTGCCGATACGGTGGCGGCGTTCAAGGCCATGGTGTAGGAGGGCTTTTGCTCCGGCCGGCGGTTCCGTCTGCCGCTGCGGGCGCGCGCAATCATCGACCGATGCTGCGTCAAAGTGTGACCTGGGGGTGCCGCTTCTGCGTGCTATCGTAGGAACCGCACTGGGTTTGCGACGCCAAGGGCAACCGAAAAGGCAAAGTCAGGCCTGTGTTCGGCGCGCCTTGGCCTGTCGGGAAAAGCTGCCGGCCCATGCCGCGACAAGAGCGAGGCAGCGGAGGCATGAATGGCTCTGAAAATCGGCCCGCGGATTGCCGCCGGGTTCTTCGGCGTCCTGATTCTCCTGACCCTCGTCGGCGGCATCAGCCTGTACAACGTCAGCGGCATCCGCGACGACGTTTCCGCGTATCACGAGGCGTCGGAAGACGCCGTGATGGCGACATCGCTGCAAATGGCGGTGATGAACGCCCGGCTCAGCATGAAGGAGTTCCTGCTGACCGGCAGCGCCGCCGCGGAGAAGGACGCCGCCGGTCAGCTTCGCATCATGCTCACGCTGGTCGAACAGGACGGCAACGGTGCCCAAAAGGCCGGACGTCAGAAGCATCGGGCCGACGCGGTCGCCGCCATCGAAGCCTACGGCAAGGCGTTCGACGCCGTGGTTCAGGCCCACCGCGCGCTGGCCGAGGTCCGCTCCAGGAAGCTGGACATCACCGGCCCGGCGCTGGAGGCCGCGCTGAACGCCTCGGTCGCCATGGCCTTCCAGTCCGGCGACATCCAGGCGGCCTACAGTCTGGGCGAAGGCGCGCGCCTGCTGTTGAGCGGCCGGCTCTACGTCCAACAGTATCTCGACCGTCACGACAAGCTTTCGGCCGACCGCGTCCGCCGCGACTTCGCCGCCGTCCGGTCCAAGCTGGAATTCTTCGAACGCACCTACGCGAAATCCGACTGGAGCGACAAGATCGTCCAGGCCGTTGCCGCCTTTCCCGACTATCAGGCCGGCTTCGCGGAGGCGGAAAAGCTGGTGCAGAGCATGGACAGGGCGGTGT
>JAEZPL010000226.1 GCA_023413605.1 Pseudomonadota bacterium | reverse complement strand
CCCCGTGGCCTTCGCCTGGGAGATGGGGCGCGCCGGCTGGCCCTGGGCGCCCGCCGTGCTGGCGGCGCTGGGCAAGCCGGAGGGGCCGGAGCGTGGCGCCGCGCGGTCCGGCCTGCGGGTGTGGACGCGCATCAAGGACTGGCAGGACGGCCCGCCCGAACCGCCTCCCGCCCACCATCCTGTGGAGCCGGACGAGGCGCGCCGCCGTCTGGCCGAGATGCTGTCGGCCAGCGTGCCCGGCAAGATGGCGGAGCCGCGGCCGCAACAGGCCGACTACGCCAGCGCCGTGTCCGCCGCCTTCGCCCCGCGCCCGGCGCCCGACACGCCGAACGTCGTGCTGGCCGAGGCCGGGACGGGCGTCGGCAAGACGCTGGGCTATCTGGCGCCGGCCACCGTCTGGGCGGAGAAGAACGGCGGCACGGTGTGGATTTCCACCTACACCCGCAATCTCCAGCACCAGATCGACGCGGAACTGGACCGGCTCTACGCCGACCCGGCGACCAAGGCGCGCAAGGTCGTGCTGCGCAAGGGGCGCGAGAACTACCTGTGCCTGCTGAACCTGGAGGACGCCATCCGGGGCATGCCCATGCAGCCGCACAACGCCATCGGCGTGGGCCTGATGGCGCGCTGGGCCGCGGCGACGCGCGACGGCGACCTGACGGGCGGCGACTTTCCGGGCTGGCTGGTGGACATCGCCGGGCGCGGGCGGACCCTTGGCCTCGCCGACCGGCGGGGAGAGTGCATCTATTCGGCCTGCGACCACTACGCCCGCTGCTTCATCGAGAAAAGCATCCGCCGCGCCCGCAAGGCCGACGTCGTCATCGCCAACCACGCGCTGGTCATGGTGCAGGCGGCACTCGGCGGCGGGGAGGAACCGACGCTGCCCAGCCGCTATGTCTTCGACGAGGGGCACCACGTCTTCGACGCGGCCGACAGCGCCTTCGCCGGGCACCTGACGGGGCGCGAGACGCAGGAGCTGCGGCGCTGGCTGCTGGGCGCGGAGGAAACCGGGCGCAGCCGCGCCCGCGGCCTGAAGCGCCGCATCGAGGATCTGATCGCCAACGACGACCGCGCGCAGGAACTGCTGGACGCCGTGCTGATGGGCGCCCGCGTGCTGCCGGCGGACGGCTGGGCTGCGCGGCTGGCGGGCGACAACCCGCAGGGGCCGACCGAGAAGTTCCTGCTGACCGCCCGCCATCAGGTCTTCGCCCGCACGGCGGGGGAGGGCGGCCCCTACAGGCTGGAGGCCGACAAGGCCTACCCGGTGGATGGGCTGCTCGACGCCGGGACGGAGTTGGAGGCCGCGCTGGTCCGCCTGTCGGAGCCTCTGGACGGCCTGTCGAAGCGGCTGGCCGCGCGGCTGGAGGATGAAACGGCCGAACTGGACAGCGACCAGCGCCGGCGCATCGACGCCATGGCCCGCAGCCTGACCCGGCGCGGCGTGCTGACCGTCGAGGCGTGGCGGTCGATGCTGCGCACCCTGCCCATAGAGACGCCGTCCCAGTTCGTGGACTGGTTCGCGGTGGAGCGCATCGACGGGCGCGACGTGGACGTCGGGCTGTACCGCCACTGGGTGGACCCGACCGTGCCTTTCGCGGAGGCGCTCGCCGGGCCGGCGCATGGGATGGTCGTCACCTCCGCCACGCTGACCGACGGCACGGGCGACGTGGCGCTCGACTGGCAGGCGGCGGAAGACCGCTGCGGCGCCAGCCACCTGCCGAAGCCGGCGCTCCGCGCGCAGGTGCCGTCGCCCTTCGACTACCCCAACCGCACGCGGGTGATGGTGGTCACCGACGTGCGCAAGGACGACCTGGGGCAGGTGGCCGCGGCTTACCGCACGCTGTTCCAGGCGGCGGGCGGCGGCGGGCTGGGGCTGTTCACCGCGATCAGCCGCCTGCGCGCCGTCTACGACCGCATCGTGGAGCCGCTGGACGGGACCGGCATCCCGCTCTACGCCCAGCATGTGGACCCGCTGGACGTGGCGACCCTGATCGACATCTTCCGGGGGGAGGAGCACGCCTGCCTGCTGGGCACCGACGCGGTGCGCGACGGGGTGGACGTGCCGGGCCGGTCGTTGAGGCTCATTGTGTTCGACCGCGTGCCGTGGCCGCGCCCGGACATCCTGCACCGCGCCCGCCGCGACGCCTTCGGCCGCCGCCGCTACGAGGACATGATCGCCCGCCTGCGGCTGAAGCAGGCCTTCGGCCGGCTGGTGCGGCGGGCCGACGACACGGGCGTTTTCGTCCTGCTCGACCCCATGATGCCCAGCCGCCTGTTCGGCGCCTTCCCCGAAGGCGTGGAGGTGCGGCGCGTCGGCATCAAGGAAGCGGTGGCGGAGACGGCGGAGTTCCTGCGGGGGTGGTGAGGTTTCACCCAGCCGGCGCGTAGATCGCCAGCAGGGCCGACAGCGTCACCACGCTCGCGATGGTGGACATCAGGATCGCCGAGGAGGTGCGCTCCACGTAGATCTGGTACTGGCTCGCCACCACGAAGGTCAGGGCGCCGGTGGGCAGGCCGGCCAGGATGATGGCGGAACCGGCCCAGAACGGGTCCAGCGGGAACAGGGTCTGGATCAGCAGCCACGTCAGCGCCGGCTGCACCAGCAACTTCAGCGCGCTGATCCAGCCGACCTCGATCAGATTCGCGCGCAGCGTCTGGGTGGCCAGGAACAGGCCGATGGCGAACAGGGCGCAGGGGCCGGCGGCAGCGCCGATCAGCTCGCAATAGGTGGCGACGGGGCGCGGCACCGGCACGCCGGACAGGAACACCGACCAGGCGAGGCCCAGGACCGTCGCGATGATCAGCGGGTTCTTCGCCAGCGCCCGGCCGACGTCGCGCAGCGCCTTGGACAAACCGTCGGCGCGGTTGTTGGCGAACTCCAGCCAGATCACCGCGATGCCGACCATGATGGCGCTCATGATCACGGTGGCGAGGATGGCGGGGGCGAGGTGGTCCGGGCCGAAGGCGGCCAGGAACAGCGGGATGCCCATGTAGCCGGTGTTGGAAAAGCAGGCGTTCAGCCCCTGCATGCACCGGATCTGCGTCCGCTCGCGGTGGATCAGCCAGCCGAGCAGGGCGCCCAGCGCATAGACCGCCAGCATCGCGCCGAGGAAGGCGCCGATGAAGGGGCCGTTGAAGATCTCCGGCAGGGAGCGGCGCGCCGTGCCCAGGAACAGCACGGGCGGCAGGGCCATGTAGTAGACGAACTTGTTCAGCGCCTCCGACGAGGCGGGGCCGAGGATTTTCGCCTTACCGGAAAGGACGCCCGCCAGGATGATGGCGAAGACCGGGAGCGCCACGTTGAGGACCACCGACATGGGGGTAAACCTTACGGAGGTGCATGCCCCCTGTCGAGTGGACGGCCTTCCTGTTTGGGGCATGGCTCCCTTGACGGGGCGGAGTGGGCGGGCAAGATTGGCATCGCCCCTACCCGCAGGAGTTTCGATGATCAACCACCACAGCGCGCTTGTTTACGTCATGGTTCTGGTGTCGGCGTGCGACGGCGACATGACGGACGCGGAGCTTGAGGCCATCGGCGAGAACGTCCGGTACCTGCCGATCTTCAAGGATTTCGACACCGACCGCCTGACCGACGTGACGCGCGAATGCTCCGGCCTGCTGGCCGACGCGGACGGGCTGGAGACGACGTTGCAGATCATCAAGGAGGCCATCCCGCCCAAGCTGTGCGAGACGGCCTACGCGGTCGCCTGCGACATCGCCGCGGCGGATCCCTCCGCCTCGCAGGAGGAACTGCGCATGCTGGAACTGATCCGCCACAAGCTGGGCGTGGACCGGCTGTGCGCCGCCGCCATCGAACGCGGAGCCCGCGCCCGCCACATGCGCCTGTGACGGCGACAGGCATGACGACCGGTGTGACGATGACGGACTCGGCGATGGCGGATCTGAGCGGACGGACGGTCGGCTTCATCGGGCTCGGCCTGATGGGGCGGCCGATGGCGCGCGCTCTGGCGAAGGCCGGGGCGTCTCTGGTCATCCACAGCCGCAGCCCCGGCCCGGTCGAGGAACTGGCGCAGGAGGGGATGAGCCCCGCCGCCAGCCCGGCGGAGGTCGCGCAGCGCGCCGACACCGTCATCCTGATGCTGTCCGACACGGTGGCGGTGCAGACGGTGGCGGCGGCGCTGGCCAACGCCCTGCGCCCCGGCCTTCTCGTCATCGACATGGGCACCACCGCCGTCGAGGCGACGCGGCAATTGGCCGAAGCCGCCCGCGCCAAGGGAGCGGAGTGGGTGGACGCGCCCGTTTCCGGCGGAACGGTGGCGGCGGAAGCCGCCAGCCTGACCATCATGGCCGGCGGAACGGAGGAGGCCTACGCCCGCGCCCTGCCGCTGTTCCAGGCGATGGGCCGGCGTATCACCCATGTCGGCGGCAGCGGGGCGGGGCAGGTCGCCAAGATGGCGAATCAGGTGATCGTCGCGCTCAGCATCGGCGCGGTGGCGGAAGCCCTGGCGCTCGCGCGGGCGGCCGGCGTGGACCCGGCCCGGGTGCGCGACGCCATCCGCGGCGGCTTCGCCGAGTCGCGCATCCTGGACCTGCACGGCCAGCGCATGGTGACCGGCGACTTCACGCCCGGCGGCCGCGTGGTCACGCAGATCAAGGATTTGAAACAGGCGGAGGAACTGGCCGAACAGTCCGGCATCCAGCTGCCCGCCCTGGGGCTGAGCCTGGAACTGTTCGAGATGCTGGCCGACCAGGGCGACGGCGGCCTGGACCACGCCGCGCTGTACCGGCTGTTCGTCCGGTAGGGGAGGTTTCACCACCAAGACACCAAGACCTGTTCGGTCCGCCCCATCCGCCGGTATTCCGACCAGGGCGGCGCCATTTCGAAGAATCTCGGTGTCTTGGTGCCTTGGTGGTGAATCACCCGCGGTGGTGAATCACCCTCGGCGAACCGTCACTTCTTCAGATAATCCTTCGCCAGCAGCTCGGCGATCTGCACGGCGTTCAGCGCCGCGCCTTTGCGCAGGTTGTCCGACGCGCACCAGAAGGACAGGCCGTTGTCCACGGTGTAGTCCTCGCGGATGCGGCTGACGAAGACGGGGTCGTCGCCGGCGACGTCCACCGGGGTGATGTAGCCCTCGTTGTCGTGCTGGTCGATCACCTGGACGCCGGGCGCCTTGCGCAGAATCTGGCGGGCCTCCTCGGCGGTGATCGGCTCATCGCACTCGATGTTGATCGCCTCGGAATGGCCGATGAAGACGGGGACGCGCACGCAGGTGGCTGTCACCTTGATCTTGGGGTCGAGAATCTTCTTGGTCTCGACGTTCATCTTCCACTCTTCCTTCGTGTACCCATCCTCCATGAAGGTGTCGATGTGGGGGATGACGTTGAAGGCGATCTGCTTGGTGAAGGTGGACTTCTGCACCGGGTCGTTCACGTAGATGGCGCGGGTCTGGCTGAACAGCTCGTCCATGCCCTCCTTGCCGGCGCCCGACACCGATTGATAGGTCGACACCACCACGCGGCGGATCCTGAAGCGGTCGTGCAGGGGCTTCAGCGCCACGACCATCTGAATGGTCGAACAGTTGGGGTTGGCGATGATGCGCTTCTTCGTGTAGCCGGCGATCGCCTCCGGGTTCACCTCCGGCACCACCAGGGGAACGTCCGGGTCCATGCGGAAGTGCGAGGTGTTGTCGATCACCACCGCGCCGGCCGCCGCGGCGCGCGGCGCGTGGACGGCCGACACCTTGGCCCCCGGCGACGACAGCACGATGTCCACGCCCTTGAAGTCGAACTTCGCGAGGTCGTGGACCTTCAGGATGTCGTCCTCGCCGAAGGACACCTCCTTGCCGA
>JAEZPL010000179.1 GCA_023413605.1 Pseudomonadota bacterium | reverse complement strand
GAACAGGGTCGGGCCGGTGTAGCGGGCCTCGCCCAGGTCGGGGAAGCCGATCAGATCCGCCATGGACGACCCGATGGCGTCCAGGTTGATGCGCCAGTGGAACTTGCCCTGCTCCATGACGAGGTTCTGCAGCAGGAAGGAGCGCAGGGGCGCCTCCGGCACGGCATCGGCCAACTGCGCCTCGACCTCCGACCGGCGGGTGCAGCCCTCCAGGTTGGCGTGCTTCATGGCGGCGACGAAGGGCGCGTGGGTGTGCGTGTAGGCCACCGGCGCGATGTCGGCGACGACCAGCCGCTCCACCCGGTCGGGGTGCTTCAGCGCCAGGGTCATGGCCGTCTTGCCGCCCATGGAATGGCCGACCACGGCGGCCCGCGGAAACCCGCGGTCGTCGAGGAAGCGCAGGACGTCGTCGGCCATCTCCGGGTAGGACATGCTGTCGGCCCAGGGGGAGCCGCCGTGGTTGCGCAGGTCGAGCGCGTAGACGTGCCGCTGCTCCGCAAAGCGCTTCGCCAGCGTCTGCCAATTGCGGGCCGAGCCGAACAGCCCGTGGATGACCAGGAGAGGCGTGCCGCCGTTCGCTTCGCCGGCTTCCAGATAGGTGAGGGGGAGACCCTGGGCCATGGAAATCCCGATTGCGTGATCAGAAGGTTGGCGGCGATCCTAGCAGAGGCCTCGCCTGCGCGGCCCCGCAATTTCCACAAACGAAGCCATGCCGAAAGGCGTGACGCGGACGCCGAAAACGCTAGGATGGCGCGGTCCTCTCCGGGGCTTCTTTCCGGGGGACTCGATTCTGGGGATTTGAACGCACCGTGCTCCGCAACATCCTGTCCGTCGGCGGGCTGACGCTGGTCAGCCGCGTCCTTGGCTTCCTGCGCGACATCCTGACCGCGGCGCTGCTCGGGGCCGGGCCGGTCGCCGACGCCTTCTTCGTGGCGTTCCGGCTGCCCAACCATTTCCGCGCGCTGTTCGCCGAGGGCGCCTTCAACTCCGCCTTCGTGCCGATGTTCTCGGCCAAGCTGGTGCAGGACGGGCAGGACGCCGCCAAGCGCTTCGCCGAGGAGGTGATGGCGCTGCTGCTGGCCGTGCAGATCCTGTTCCTGGCCGGTATTCTGGCGATCATGCCGCAGTTCATGACGGTCTTCGCGCCCGGCTTTTCCGACGATCCGGAGAAGTTCCGGCTGGCCGTGCTGTTCACCAGCATCACATTCCCGTACCTGCTGTTCATTTCGCTGGAATCGCTGCTGGCGGGCGTGCTGAACAGCATGGGCCGGTTCGCGGCGGCGGCGGCGGCGCCGATCCTGCTGAACCTCTGCCTGATCGCCGCGCTGGTGATCCTGGCGCCGCTGATGCCGACGGTGGGGCACGCGCTGTCCTGGGGCGTGTTCGTGGCCGGCGTGGTGCAGTTCCTGTACCTGTACTGGGAGGCGAACCGGGCCGGCATGGGGCTGCGGCCGGCACTGCCGCGTCTGACGCCGGACGTGAAGAGATTCCTGAAGGTGCTGGGGCCGGCGGCGCTGGGCTCCGGCCTTACGCAGATCAACCTGTTCGTGGACACGCTGGTCGCCTCGCTGCTGCCGACCGGGGCCGTGTCGTACCTGTATTACGCCGACCGGCTGAACCAACTGCCGCTGGGCGTCATCGGGATCGCGGTCGGAACCGTTCTGCTTCCGGAAATGGCCCGGCGGATCAAGGGCGGTGACGAGACCGGCGCGGTGGAGAGCCAGAACCGGGCGATCGAACTGTCGCTGGTGATGACCCTGCCGTCCGCCGCGGCCTTCATGGTGGCGGGCCTGCCCATCGTGGCGGTGCTGTTCCAGCACGGCGCGTTCGGCCCGTCCGACTCCGCGCAGGCTGCCGCGACCTTGCAGGCCTACGCGCTGGGCCTGCCGGCCTTCGTGGTGATCCGCAGCCTCGTCAATGGCTTCTACGCGCGGCACGACACGGCGACCCCGGTGCGCGTGGCGCTGGCCGCGACGGTGGTGAACGTGGCGCTGAAGCTGGCGCTCATGGGGCCGCTGGCGCAGGTCGGTCTGGCGGTGGCGACGTCCATCTCCGCCTGGGTCAACGCCGGGTTGCTGGCGTGGCTGCTGACCCGGCGCGGGCTGTTCCGCGCGGACGCGCGGCTGATCCGGAATCTGCCGCGCATGGCGCTGGCCACGCTGGCCATGGGTGGAACGCTGTGGCTGGTGCAGGAGCAGCTGTCGCCCTGGCTGACCGCCAACGCTTTGCTGGAGCGGCTGGGCGGGCTCGTCCTGCTTGGCGTCTCCGGGTTGTTTGTCTACGCCGTGCTGGCGGTGGTGCTGGGGCTGGTGCGCCGGTCGGACCTGGGACGGATCCGCCGGCGCCGCAAGCCTGCCTGATCCTTAAGCGTCGGGGCCGTTCTTGAGCGGACGCGCCGGGTCGGCGCTCCACTCGCTCATGGAGCCGTCGTAGAGCCGCACACCCGGAATGCCGGCCAGTTCGCTGAGCGCGAACCAGGAAACCGAGGCGAGGTGGCCGGTGTTGCAGAAGGTGATCGGGGCCTGTTGGGCGTCCGCCTTCTCCGCCAGCGCCTTGACGGCATCGCCGGAGAGGAAGCGCTTGTCGGTGGCGGAGTAGAAGGCGCCGTTTTCGATGTTCACGGCGCCGGGCAGGGTGCCGGCGGCGCGGGCCTGCGGGCTTTTGGCCTGACCGGCGAACTGGTCGGCCGAGCGCGCATCGACCAGCGGCACGGTGCCCTGCGCGACGGCCGCCTCCACCTGCGGCAGGGTCGCGCGCAGATCGGTGCGCGGCGTCGCCTTGAACGTCGTGGCCGGGCGTGGCGTGGCGGAGTCGGCGATGGGGTTGGCCGGATCGGCGCTCCAGCCCGCGAATCCGCCGTCCAGAACCGACACGCGGTCGTGGCCCAGCATCCGGAAGGTCCAGTAGACGCGGGTGGCGTTCGCGATGTCCGGCGCGTTCTGGCCGGCGGCGACGAGCACCACATGGTCGTCGTTCCCGATCCCCAGCCCGCCGATCAGGCGTTCCAGCTCCGTGACGTCCGGCAGGAAGCCGGGGAGGCCGTTTACCGTTGCGCGCCAGCCAGCCGTTGCGTAGTCGGAATGAACCGATCCGGGGATGAAGCCGCCGGCCGGCGGCGTGCGCACGTCCAGCACCACCACGCCGGGGCGGGCGAGGGCGTCCTTGAGCCAAGCGCTGTCCACCAGCGGACGAAGGGTGTCGGTGGTCATGGGGTGCCCTCGCAGTTTCTGCCGTTCATTCACAGGGACGGGCAGGGTAACAACACAGGCGCGGGCGGGAAAACCAATTCTGCGCTGTTGATTTCCCACCGTTGTCGCACCGTCGACCAATGCTCGGCGTTGCCGAACCGCACCCGGAGGGTGTAACTCTTAGAGCGGATTGCGATCCGCTTTGGGGCGCGACCGCGGTTCCGGCCGCTCATGCGGCCGAAGCCTGACTGGCGAATGACGTCACATGAATCCAAAGCGAATGGACATTCGCTTTAGGCATCCAAGGGAGCCGCGCCGGTGCGGCGAAGGAGTTCCGCATGGCCAACATCGATGATCTGCTCGGCGCCGCCGGGTCCGACGACGCGAGCTCCGATGCTTTCGCCATCGGTGACGCGCCGGTGGAGATCAAGGTGGTGATCGGCACGGCCATGCTGCGCGTCCGCGACCTGCTGAAACTCGGCCGCGGCGCCGTGGTGGAACTGGATCGCCACCTGAAGGATCCCACCGACGTCTATGTCGAAGGCGTCCTGGTGGCCCGTGGCGAGGTGGTGATCGTCGACGACAAGATCGGCGTGACCCTGACGGACTTCGTGAAATCCAGCCGCGAGTGGAAGCGGTAAGAAGCCGTCTGGTTCGTTGCGAACACGGAATGGCTCATTCCGGCAGCGCAACGTGTCGTGTCGTTTCCGAAACCATCGTTGCCTGCACGCAGCGTGACCATTCCCGCGGTCCTTCTGTTGCCCATAGGCAAGGGTGGAGGAACCGATGGCCGACAGCGGCGTGAAGAAGGTGGATGCGGACCATTCGCCCACCGGGGCGATGGGGCAGAAGCACCTGGCTTCCGGCAAGTCCGTGTCGATGCGCCTGTGGGACGAGGCGCCCATGATGAGCGACAAATCGGCGACGCGGCGCGAGTACGAAACCGTGGGCTTCGTCATCGCCGGGCGGGCCGAACTGCACATCGAAGGACAGATCGTCCAGCTCCGCGCTGGCGATTCGTGGGTGGTGCCCAAGGGCGCCGAACACACCTACCGCATTCTGGAGCGTTTTCAGGCCCTGGAGGCGACTTCCCCGCCGGCCCAACTCCACGCCCAGAAGGCCCAAGGGCGCGATGAATGAGCATGCGGCCCCTTTGAAGGACGGGGCCGCATGCCGTTGGTCACGCCGCGGCCGTCACTCGGCCGGTTCGGGCATCACGACGTCGAACGGCGTGCCGGTGGCGTGCGCGTAGAGCATCAGGTCGTTCAGCAGTTCAACTTCCTGTTCGCTGGAATCCTTGCGGCGGATCGCCACCAGCTTGTCCAGCGCCTTGATGTTGAATCCGGCGGACTTCACCTCGCTGCGCAGATCCTTCAGGTCGGCCTTCAGGCCGTCGATCTCGTCCATCAGCCGCTCCATGCGGTCGGCGAACTGCTTCAACTGGTCGGCGGCGGTGTTGTTGAACCCGATCGTCACGACGGAAAAACTCCCTTGATCCAATGAACCCCGCCGCCGTCCGGCCGCGGGGGGAGGGGCTGTTAGCACAGCTTGTGACGCTTTGTCCGGGGACATTGCCGGTGTCCTGATGCGCCGGTGTCTTGACGCAACGTGGTTGGCAATGCTTTCGTGATTCCGCCCTGGAGAGCGAATCCGATGTCCGACCTGCCCGCGTTTGGCACCCCGCGCCTCTTTTCCAACCCGCGCGCCGATCATGGGCGCGTCTACGGACCGTCGGAACGCGCGATCCTCAGCCGCGCGGCCTTTCAGGAGGCGATGGCCGAGATCGGCGCCTGGCCGGGATACGCGCCCACGCCCCTGCGGTCCCTGGGCGGCCTTGCCCGCGCCGCCGGCATCGACCGGATCTGGTACAAGGACGAGGGCGCGCGCTTCAACCTGAACAGCTTCAAGGCCCTGGGCGGTGCCTACGCCGTTCTGCGCCTTCTGGCGCGCGAGGTGCAGGCGCGCGTCCCCGGCGTGCCGGTGACCGCGCTGGACCTCGTGGTCGGGCACTACGGCAAGGTGACGCGCACGGTCACCGTCACGACGGCCACCGACGGCAACCATGGCCGTTCCGTCGCCTGGGGCGCGCAGGTGTTCGGCGGCAACTGCGTCGTCTACATCCCCGCCAACTGTTCCGAAGGCCGCCGGCGGGCCATCGAGGCCTTCGACGCCCGTGTCGTGCGCGTCAACGGCACCTACGACGAGGCGGTGCGGCAGGCGGCGGCGGACGCGCGGGCGAACGGCTGGCACGTGGTGTCCGACACCTCCTACACCGGCTACATGGACGTGCCCCGCGACGTGATGCAGGGCTACACGGTGATGGTGGAGGAAGCGATGTCCCAGCTTCCCGCCAGCGAGCGGCCAACCCATGTCTTCATCCAGGGCGGGGTGGGCGGACTGCCCGCCGCGGTCTGCGGCCATCTGTGGGAGACATGGGGACGGCAGCGCCCCCGTCTGGTGGTGGTCGAACCGCACAACGCCGATTGCCTGTACCGCAGCGCCATGGCCGGCCAGCCGGTGACGGCCGACGGCGACCTCGACACCGTGATGGCCGGGCTGGCCTGCGGCGAGGTCTCTCTGCTCGCCTGGGCGATCCTGGAGCGCGGGGCTGACGATTTCATGACCATTCCCGACGCGGCGGCGGTGGCGACCATGCGCCTGCTGGCCGATGGCGCCCACGGCGGGCGGCCGATCGTGGCTGGCGAGTCCGGCGTGGCCGGTCTGGCGGCCCTGCTGTGCGCGGCGGCGAACCCGGAGACGCGGGCCGGCCTGGGGCTGGCGCCTGACGCGCGCGTGTTGGTTTTCGGGACGGAGGGTGCCACGGATCCGGAGGTTTACGAGCATCTCGTGGGCCGCACGCCCGCGGCGGTGCTGAACCCCATTTGATTGCAAATAGTTCAGGAAAGGGACGCCCGACAGACCCGCTTGTTTTCCTTGGGCGTTGCACAAGGAGGACTGGTGTCATGAAAGCTGTTCTGGCGATTGCGGCCACCGCCCTGCTGGCCGGCACTCTGGCGATGCCTCATACGGCCGGCGCATGAAGAGTTCCATGATCGGCCGGCCGTATGAGCCTCTCGCACATTGCTGTGCAATGTGCTGTCGGGTTTGTACCGAAGGCGTTTGGTGGAACTCATCAAACGCCTTCGGTATCAGACGGCGGACGCCAAGGGTTGCACCAAGGGCGCCGCCGTCGGCGGGATCGCCGGCCACGAGGTCGGGTCCGGGCATGGCATGGCGGGCGCCGCGGCCGGTTGCGCGGTGGGACACCACGAAGCGAAGAAGAAGGACGAGGCCAAGCAGCAGCAGGCCGAGTCGCAAAACCAGAACAACGGCCATAACAACCAGCAGAACGGTCAGGCCCAGTAGAACGGTCAGGCAAAGAAATAGCGGGCTTCCGGGAAGGACGGGAAGGGGGCGGCGCGCGGCCGTTCCCTTCGCGCTGCCCTCAAGTTCTATGGCCGGTGATGGGCGTCCCGCAGCGGTGTCTCGGATTCTTCGGGCGGTTCCGGCGCGCGGTCGGCGAAATCGGTTTCGATCAGCCGGTCGATCAGTTCGATGACGCCCGCCGTCGCGGCCCCGCGCGTGACGATGTCGCATTCCTCCTTGACCGAGGGCAGGGCGTTCGCCACGGCGACCGACAGGCCGCACAGGCGCAGGAAGGCGTGGTCGTTCTCCGCATCGCCGATGGCGATGACCTCCCGCGGATTGAGGTCCAGCTCCTTCAGCGCCCTGGTCAGGGCGGTCACCTTGCTCACCCCGTCGGGCAGCATCATCACCGCGCCCTTGTTGAAAATCACGTTGGTGTCCAGCGCCATGTCGCGGATGGTGTCCAGCACCAGCTTCTCATGCGGCGTGTGGGTGGCCGCGATGACGAGGCCGACGGACAGCGGCTGGACGCCCTTGCGGCGCAACGCCTCCACCAGCTTCGCCGGGACCGGCGGGGCGAGCGCCTCCGTCTCGTTCGTTTTGGGCCGGTGCAGCACCGCACCGTTCTCCGCCACCACCCGGTCGAACAGGTCGAACTGGGGGAAGGCACCGCGCAGGTCGTCCAGCACCCGTCCGGTCACCAGGATCAGCGCCCGCCCCGTGGCGCGCAGGCGCTTCAGCGCGGCGACGGCGGCTTCGTCCACATGGCCGCGGCTGGCGAGCGTGCCGTCGTAATCGGTGGCGAGGGCTGCGTACTGCATGGGGCAGGTCCCCGGAATTGAGATGCCATCGCTTTAGACAGCGCGGCGGGGCGAAGGTTACGGGTCTGGACCGTCAGCTCTCTTGCGCAAGCCGGCACCGGCGGTCCACCATGATGCCACCAAAAAATCCAACGAAGACTGGACATCAGGGATATGGACCGGAGAGACGTCAACCCGCTGGTCGCCGCAACGGATGCCCCGCCCATCGCCGAGGCGTGGCGCTGGGTCGAAGGACGGGTGTTTCCGGCGGACAAGCCGTTGATCGACCTGTGTCAGGCGGTGCCCGGCTACCCGCCGGCAGACGCGCTGACCGCATACCTTGCCGAGCAGGTGCGGGCGCCGGACACCGCGCGCTACACCGGCATCGACGGCGTTCCGGCGCTCTGCGCCGCGCTGGCCAAGCGCACCAGTGACCTCTACGGGGCGGAGGTTCGGGCCAACGAGGTGCTGATCACCGCCGGATGCAACCAGGCCTTCGCCGTCGCGGTCATGACCCTCGCGCGGGCCGGGGACAACGTGATCCTGCCGGCGCCCTGGTACTTCAACCATAAGATGACGCTGGACATGCTGGGCATCGAGGCCCGTCCGTTGCCGCTGCGGGAGGAGAACGGTCTCGTCCCCGACCCGGCGGAGGCGGAAAAGCTGATCGACGCCAACACCCGCGCCATCGTGCTGATCACGCCGAACAACCCGACCGGCGCCATCGCCCCACCGGACTCCATCGCGGCGCTGTTCGAGCTGTGCGAGCGGCGCGGCATCCGCCTGCTGCTGGACGAGACCTACCGCGATTTCCCGGACTGGGGCGGGAAGACGCCGCACGACCTGTTCGGCCGGCCGGACTGGCGCAAGACGCTGGTGCACCTCTACAGCTTCTCGAAGGTCTACAGCCTTGCCGGCTACCGCGTGGGCGCGGTGATCGCGGATGCGGCGCTGCTGACGCACGCGCGCAAGGTGATGGACTGCCTCGCCATCTGCGCCCCGAACGTCGGGCAGAAGGCGGCGCTGTTCGGGCTGGAGAACCTGGACGGCTGGGTAGCCGAGAAGCGCGGCGACATCCTGGCCCGCGTCAACGCGTTCCAAACGGCGATGGAGCAGAGCGGCACCCGCTACCGCATCGCCAGCATCGGGGCCTATTTCGCCTATGTCCGGCACCCGTTCGGCGACCGGAAGGCGCACGGCGTGGCCGAAGGGCTGGCGCGCGACCACAACATCCTGTGCCTGCCGGGCTCCATGTTCGGCCCCGGCCAGGACGCCTATCTGCGCTTCGCCTTCGCCAACGTGGATGCGGCGGTGATGCCGGAGATCGCGCGCCGCCTTGTGGAAAGCGAGCGTTGAAGCGAACGCAACTGACGATCAGCGGAGCAGCTCGGTGACGATGTTCGCGCCGCTGGCGGCCAGACGGTCGGCACGGTCGCGGTAGTCGAGGTCGCCGGAGAAGCCGCCGGCGGCCTTGACCTTCTCGATCCAGCCCGGCGACACGCCCAGCGAGACCAGGCGCTTCACCATCATGTCGGTGGAGCGCAGGGTCATCCGGCCATTCTCGGCCAGACGGGGGGCGTGCACCATGAACTCGGCGGTCGGCGCGGCGTAGCGCGGGTAGCCGGCAAGGTACAGGCCGACGCACATGCTTTCGCAGGACTGGCCGTCCAGGACGCGGGTGGCGACCGGGCGGCCGGCCTGCCGTTCCGCCAGCACCGCGTCGATCATGCGGTAACCGGCCGTCGTGAAGCCGCCGGGGCTGGACAGCTCGACCACCACCGGCTTGCCGGCGGGCAGGCTGCGCAGCGCGTCGGTGAAGCGCTGTTCCGCGCCGGGGGTGATGATGCCGTCCAGGCGCAGCAGGGTGCCCCCGGCCTGATCGACGCGGACCAGAGTCGCATCGGGAAACTCGGTCGAGGGCGGCTGGGGCGGCTGCGGAGTCGGGCGATTCACGGACACGCTGTCGGCAGTCGCGGCGCTGGTGGCGCCGACGGCCAGCAGCATTCCCAGAACCATCATCCGTGCCGTTGCGCGAAGAACCAGCATCCCAACCTCCCTGATCTGAGGAGGAAGGTGCCGGCAAAAGCTTGCGTCATGGTTAACGGCAAACCTGTCCGGAAGGGTAACATTCGCCCGTTTCTGCTGTTTGTGGAAGGAAATGGCAGTGCGGACGCCGCGTGAAGAAGCAAGTTTGCGCATTTTGCGCCGTAATCGTTCTGTTTGTGTGCCCATTTCCGGGAATAGCGGCAGAATTGGTTAACAATGTGGCAGCGCAACAAAATTCGGCGGGCTGCGGCCGGCCGGCCCCCGATACGCCGCCGGCTGCCGTGACGGTCGCCGGGCGCAAGCGGGACATCATCGCCGTCGTTCCCACGGAGTACCGGCCGGACCGGCCGCACGACCTCGTCCTGGCGTTCCATGGGCGGACGAACAGCAACGCCGAGGTGCGGCGCTATTTCGACCTGGAACGTCACGCGACGGAGCCGACGATCTTCGTCTACCCGGCAAGCCTTCAGGACCAGCGCGGCCTGAACGTCTGGGCCGATCCCGGTGACAAGCCGGAAAGCTTGCGGGATTTCAATCTGTTCGACGCCATTCTTGACGTGATTTCGGAAGCTTATTGCATCAATGCCGGCCGCGTGTTCGTGGTTGGTCATTCGCTGGGAGCGTCCTTTGCGAACAGTCTGGCCTGCGCGCGCGGGGACGTCATCCGCGGCTTGGCCTCGGTGGGCGGCGGAATGACGCGGGTTCCCCAATGCAGCGGGCCGGTGGCCGCCATGGTGATGCACAACCCGCGCGACGGACAGGTGCCGATCGTGGAGGGGCTGCGCGTGCGGCGGTCGCTGCTGGCCCAGGACAATCTGCCCGGCGGCAGCGCGCCGGACTTTCCACGGCGCTTCAATTGCCGGCGCTATGGCCCTGAAAAAGAACAAAATCCTGTGCTGTGGTGCCCGCTGGCGGACGATTGGACCGCGTCGGGCCGATTCTACCCGCACCAGTGGCCGGCCGGCACCGGCGAGGCGGTCATGACCTTCTTTGCGCGGCTTGGGCAACTCCCGGAGGCGTACGGGATTGATCCGTAACACCGCGTGGATACAGGATTGCGTGGAGCCCCCATTGTCGCGGCCTGATCATTCCGCCAAGATGCTGGAAAAGACACATCAGGGACGAGACGCACCCATGCCAGAAGTTGCCGCCATGGCGGCCACCCAGCCGACGGAGGGGATCGGCACGCCCGCTCTTCGCCTGGAGGGCGTGACCTGCACCTTTCCATCACCCGACGGCCGCGGGCGTACCTACACGGCCGTGCAGGGCGTGAACCTGTCGGTCGCCGATGGGGAGTTCGTGTCCATCGTCGGCCCGACCGGCAGCGGCAAATCCACCATCCTGAACGTCGCCGCGGGGCTTCTGTCGCCCAGCGAGGGCCGCGCCCTGACCTTTGGCAAGCCGGTGACCGGCATCAACCCGCACGCCGGCTACATGTTCCAGGCCGATGCGCTGATGCCCTGGAAGTCGGCGCTGGAAAATGTCGCGGCGGGCCTGGAGTTCCGGGGCGTTCCTAAACGGGAAGCTGAGGAGCGCGCCCAGCCCTGGCTGGCGCGGGTCGGGCTCGACCGCTTCGGCGACCGCTACCCGCACCAGCTTTCGGGCGGCATGCGCAAGCGCGTGGCGCTGGCCCAGACGCTGATCGTCGATCCGAAGATCGTGCTGATGGACGAGCCCTTCTCGGCGCTGGACATCCAGACGCGGCAGCTGATGGAGAACGAACTGCTCGACCTCTGGTCCGCCGACCGGAAGTCGGTGGTCTTCATCACCCACGATCTGGAGGAGGCCATTTCCATGTCCGACCGGGTGCTGGTTCTGTCGGCCGGCCCCGGCGCGCGCCTTATCGGCGAATACCGGGTGGATTTGGACCGGCCGCGCGATGTGGCGGAGATCCGCATGACGCCGCGCTTCCTCGACCTGCACCGGGAAATCTGGGGGCAGCTGCGCGAGGAAGTGCTGAAGGGCTATGCCCAGACCAAGCTGAAGTGAGGATTGCCATGGCCCTGGCCCACACGAAACGACTGCCGAGCCGCCCGGTGATCCTGCTGCTTCAATTGGCGGTCCTGGTCGGCTTCTTCCTGCTCTGGCACGTTCTGACCGAGACGAAGATCCTGAACCCCTTCTTCTTCGGCACGCCGATGGCGGTTCTGGCGCGCACCTGGACGGATTTCGCGTCCGGTGTGATCTGGTACCATCTGGGCATCACGCTGCTGGAAACGGCGCTGGCCTTCGCCATCGGCACGGTGGCCGGCATCGCCTTCGGCTTCTGGTTCGCCCGCGCGCCGCTGATCTCCATCGTGTTCGACCCCTACATCAAGGCGGTGAACGCGCTGCCCCGCGTGGTGCTGGCGCCGATCTTCGCGCTGTGGCTCGGCCTCGGCATCTGGTCGAAGGTGGCGCTGGGCGTGACGCTGGTGTTCTTCATCGTCTTCTTCAACGTCTACCAGGGCGTGAAGGAGGTCAGCCCGGTCGTGCTCGCCAACGCGCGCATGCTGGGGGCGAACTCCCGCCACCTGTTCCGGCACGTCTATCTGCCCTCGGCCCTGTCCTGGGTCTTTTCCAGCCTGCACACGGCGGTCGGCTTCGCCATGGTCGGCGCGGTGGTGGGCGAGTACCTGGGCTCCGCCGCCGGGCTCGGCTACCGCATCCATCAGGCGGAGGGCGTGTTCGACACGGTCGGCGTGTTCTCCGGCATGCTGGTGCTGACCATTTTCGTCGTGGTCATCGACGCCGTGGTGACCGTCATCGAAAGGCGCCTGCTGCACTGGCGCCCGCAGGAGGCCGCGACCACCAACGCGCAGGGCTGATCCGACAAAGCCGGCCAAAAACAACCGGCCGATCAAGACAATCGATTATGATGGGAGGAGTTGCATGCGTTTGAAAAGCCTCATCGCCGCCGCGACGGTGGCGCTGGTGTTCGGCATCGGCGGGGCGAACGCCCAGCAGGTGGAAAAGAAGGACCTGAAGCTGGCGGTTGGCGGCAAGCCCCTGCTCTACTATTTGCCGCTGACGGTCGCGGAGCGGCTCGGCTACTTCAAGGAAGCCGGCCTGAATGTGGAGATCAACGATTTCGGCGGCGGCGCCAAGAGCCTCCAGGCCCTGATCGGCGGCTCGGCCGACATCGTGACCGGCGCCTTCGACCACACGGTGCAGATGCAGGCCAAGAACCAGCCGATCACCGCGGTGACGCTGCTCGGCCGCTATCCGGGCATCGTGCTGGCCTCGGTCAAGAAGGCCGGCGAGATCAAGACCGTCAAGGATCTGAAGGGCAAGAAGATAGGCGTGACCGCGCCGGGATCCTCCACCAACTTCATGGTCAACTACCTGCTGGCGCAGAACGGCATGAAGGCGGAAGACGTGTCCTTCATCGGCGTCGGCGGCGGCCCCAGCGCCGTGGCTGCGGTGAAGCGCGGCGAGATCGACGCCATCGCCAACCTCGACCCGGTGATCAGCCAGCTTGAGGCCGACGGCGACATCAGCATCATCGCCGACACCCGGACGGAGAAGGGCACGCTGGACACCTATGGCGGTCCGTACCCGGCGGCCGTGCTCTACACCACCCCGGCCTTCATCAAGGAGAACCCGAAGACCACCCAGGCGCTGGTCGACGTGTTCGTCAAGACGATGAAGTGGCTGGATCAGGCGAAGACGGAAGACGTTCTGAAGGTGCTGCCGGAGGAATATTTCCTTGGCAACAAGAACCTCTACGCCCAGGCCTACGAGCATTCGAAGCCGACCTACTCCCCGGACGGCCGCTTCAACCGCGAGGGGGCCGAGGCCGCCTACAAGGTGCTGAAGGCGTTCGACCCGGCCGTCGCGTCGGCGACCATCGACCTCGACAAGACCTACACCAACGCCTACGTCGAAGACGCCCTCAAGCGTCTGAAGTAAATGCCGGACGGTCCGGGGGCGCCATTCCGCCATGCGCACCCCCGGATTGGCCAGTCCGCACCAGCTCAGGCATGTCTGCGGGCGAGGATATCGCTTCGCGAAATCAACTGGCGGTCGCCTGGGGGGAGTGGTTGAATGCCGGCTTATGGATCGACTTGATCGCGACGTTGCGGACCTGTGCGCGCGGCTGAGCGCCGCCGACCCCGGTGACCTTGTTCACATGGATGCGGAGTTGCGCGCCCTGCGCGCGACTCTGGATCGCATGATTGGGGATCGTCCACCCGTTGAGCGCGCAATGGACAGCGGGGCCGCGCGGGAGGGGGATCACATCCGCGCCCTGCTGTCGGACGCCATCGGCTGCGTGTCGGAAGGGTTCGTCCTGTTCGACGAGGACAGCCGGCTCGTGCTGTGCAACGACCGGTACCGCGCCGCCTATCCGCTGCTGTCGGATTACCTGCATCCCGGCGTTCACTTCGCGGACGTGCTGCGCGTCGCCATCGAGCGTGGTGCGGCGGGCGACGATCTGGACGATCCGTCGGACTGGATCGCCGAGCGGCTGAACCGGCACGTCGCCAGCGACCAGCCGTCCGACCACCGCCTGGGCGACGGGCGCTGGTACCGGATCAGCGAGCACGCCACCCGCTCCGGCGGGGTCGTCAAGATTCTGACCGACATCACGGAACTGAAGCACCACGAGGAAGCGCTGGCGCAGAGCGAGGCGCGCTATCGCCGGCTGGTGGAGATGGCGCCTTACGGCATCCTGGTGTGGGACGGAGCGCGGGTCCGCTTCGCGAACCGGTCCGCCGCGCTGATGCTCGGCAGCGCCGATCCCGACGCCATGATGCGCATCCCGCTGGTGCAGGCGACGGACGACGAGGGCGCGCAGAGCCTGTTCGACCGGCTGCCTCCGCCCGCTCCGGGCGCCGAGGTGCCGCCGCCGGTCGAGGTCCGCGTGACCACCGCGCAGGGCGCCGTGCGGGAGGTGGAGGTCGGCATCCACCCCTTCGCGGTGGAGGGGCGGGAGGCGTGGTTCCTCGTCCTGAACGACATCACCGACCGCAAGCAGGCCGAACGAGCCATCCATCAGGCGCAGAAGATGCAGGCCATCGGCCAGTTGGCCGGGGGCATCGCGCACGAGTTCAACAACATGCTGACGGCGATCGGCGGATTCGCCCTGATGGCGCGCCGCGCGCCGCAGGACCGCGGGCGGGTCGAGCAGTGCCTGACCGAGATCGTCAAGGCGACCGACCGCGCCGCCGGCCTGACCGCGCAGCTTCTCAGCTTCGGCCGTACCGGCCGGGCGGAGGCGGGGAAGCCCGTGCGGGTCGGCGCGGTGATCGACGACCTGCGCCGCTTTCTCGGCCCCACGCTGGGGGAGCGCCACCCGCTGCGGGTGGAGGCCGAGGATGACGGCGGATGGGACGGCGCCGTGGTCGTCATCGATCCGGGGCTGCTGCACCAGTCGCTCGTCAACCTCGTCATCAACGCGCGCGACGCCATGCCGGACGGCGGCGCCATCACGCTGTCCGTGGCCCGGGTGGCGGGCAACGTCACACTGTCCGTGCGCGATACCGGCCACGGCATCGAACCGGCGGTGCTGGACCGGGTGTTCGAGCCGTTCTTCACGACGAAGGAGCCGGGGGCGGGTGCCGGGCTCGGCCTGTCGCTGGTCTATTCGACGGTCACGCGGGCCGGCGGAACCGTGGAGGTGGAAACCGAGCCGGAGCAGGGCACGACCTTCACGCTGACCCTGCCGGCCGGACGTTCCGAGGCTCCCGCCATAGACGATTCCGTGCCGGACATGGCTCTTGGCCTGGATTTCGATCTGGGCCTCGGTCCGGGGATGGAGGAACCGGAGGGGCTGTCCATGGCCGCGACCGTGCTGCTGGTGGAGGACGAGGATCAGGTGCGCGACTTCATCCGCCTGACCCTGGAGGACATGGGCATGCGCGTTGTCTGCGCCGCCGACGGGACGGAGGCCCTGGACGCCTATGACCGGCATGGCGGCGCCTTTGACCTGCTGGTGACGGACCTCGTCATGTCGCAGCTGGGCGGGGCGGCGGTGGCGCGGGCGCTGCGCGGCCGGAATCCCGACCTGCCGACCGTGCTGATGTCCGGATACCCGCCCGAGAAGGAGAAGCTGGACGATCTGCTGGCGGACGGCCGACGCATCGTCTTCCTGCGCAAGCCCATCAACCCCGACGAGCTGGCCGAAACGGTCCACGCGCTTCTCGTGTGACGCGGAGCGCCGATGATGCCCATCCCGGAGCCGCCGCCCGCCATCCTGCCCGACACCAATCCCATCGGCGTCTACGATGTCGATGCGATGCTGATCGAACTGGGCGGCGACGCGGGTGACGACACGGCGGAGGCCGCCGTCTGCCAGACGGTGGAGGATGTCTACGGTTCCGCCGCTCGCTTCCGGATCGCCGAGGAACTGGCCGACTTCCTGGAAGCCCGCGGGATCACGCCCACCGAGTTCCTGCACAAGGAGGAGCCGCAGCGCTCCTTCCTCGACTGGCCGCGCCGCGCGGGCGTGCTGGACCGGATCGCGAAGCTCCAGTCCCGCCCCGGGCGCCGCACCCCCGCCATGCGGCTGGAGGAGCTGAAACGCCTGGAGCGGGAGGTGCTGGCCCACACCGCCCGGCGCGCCCACCGGGGAACGGCGCTGACCATCGATGCGAAGATCTTCGCGGGCACGGTTTCGCAGGCGCTGGCCAAGACGCCGGGTTTCGTCGGGCGATACGCGCTGGACACCTGGCTGTCGGCCTGGCTGGGCGAGGGCGGCAGCGGCGAGCTTCGCCTCGTCCGCCTGCTGTCGCTGGACAGCGAGGCGCTGTCCGCCGACGGCGTCGCCATCCTTGACCAGATCATCGGGGAGATGCTGGCGAACGGTCTTGTGATCGACGAACTGTTCGGCTGGGTGGAGGGCCTGCGCGCCACGCTGGAGGCCATCGCCCAGGTCTGGCGGGGAGACACCATCGCCCATCCCCGCGCCCCGGCGGTGGTCCGGCGGCTGGCCGCCTTCATCGGCACGCGCAACGCCTCGGCCGCCCGGCGTGGGCTGGAGATGACCATGCACCGCGCGCTGTCCGGCGACGGGCGGCTCGCCACCGGCGGCGTTTTCGACCCGCGCAGCGCGTCGGCCGTGCTGGACGAACTGACGGCGACCGGGCTGCTGGCCTCCAAGCTGAAGGGGCGCGGCGCGCTCATCGGCGGGACGCGCACCGCGCGCCTGCTGGACCGCCGCGTGGCGCTGCTGCTCGGCGGCGACCGGCTGGAGGCGGTGCTGCACGGGAAGAGCCACTACGCCCGCATCCTGGACCTGCTGAGTTTCGAGGCCGCTGTCACGGGCGAGCAGAGCCGGAAGATGATCGTCGCGAACATCCAGCGCCATCTGGAAACCCGCGACTTCACCCAGCGCCTGTTCGAGACGGCGCGCACCCCGCGCGCGCGCATCAAGGCGCTGGCCGATCTGCAGCGGCGCATCCAGCGCTCCACGCTGGCGGAGCCGATGCGCGACCGCTACGCCCGCATGCTGGACGACATCCAGCACACCTTCCTGCGCGCCAACCGCGTCTTCGCCCGCATCGCCCGCGACCGAAGCCCGGCTGTGGAGGAGGTGATGGAGTTCGCCACGCTGCTGGCCGAAGGGGCCTTCACCGAGGGCAAGTGCGCCGCCGCGGCGCGCGAACTGGTCGGCCATCACGTCCGCGCGACCGCCTTCCTGCGCGCCTACCTCGCCCGCAACAAGGACGCGGGCGAGCAGCGGGCGGAGCGCTTCGCCCTGTTCTTCTCCACCCTGTCCGCCGCGGGCCTTCCCATGCGCGACATGGGCACGCTGCGCATCCTGCTGGCCGACGACGAGCCGGCGGCGCGCGGCTATGTGGAAATGATCCTGCGCGACCTGGGCATCACCGACATCGCGACCGTGGAAGACGGGCGGGAGGCTCTGGTGTGCTTCGAAGAGCGGCAGGCCGACTTCGACCTGGTCATCTGCGATTGGAAGATGCCGCGGCTGTCGGGGCTGGAATTCCTGAAGCTGGTCCGCGCCGCGCGGCCGGAGCTGCCCTTTCTGATGGTCACGGCGCTGGCGACGATCATCGCGGTGGAAGAGGCCATGGCCCACGACGTCACGGCCTACATCGCCAAGCCCTTTTCCCCGGAGCAGCTGGAAGAGAAGATTCTCGTGCTGGTGAACCGGCGGTAACGCAAGACCATATGGGAGGGATGAGACCATGATCCTGATCGGCCAGTTCGACAGCCCCTTCGTGCGGCGCGTGGGCATCGCGTTGCGCCTGTATGGCTTCGCCTTCGAACACCGGCCCTGGTCGGCGTTCGGCGATGCGGAGAAGATTGCGCAGTTCAATCCGCTGCGCCGCGTTCCGACGCTCGTTCTCGATGACGGCGAATCGCTGATCGAGAGCGGCGCCATCCTTGATTACCTGGACGAATTGGCCAGGGACGGATCAACGGGGCCATCGCGGGCGTTGATCGCGGAGAGCGGGCCGGACCGGCGCCGGGCGCTGAAGGTCTGCGCGCTGGCGACCGGCCTCGCCGACAAGGCAGTCAGCCTGATCTACGAACGGGTGTTGCACAGCCAGACCTCCGACGCCTGGATCGCGCGCTGCACGGCGCAGATCGGCGCTGTGCTCGACGTGCTGGAACAGGATCGCGCCGATCGGCCCGGCCCCTGGTGGTTCGGCACATCCATCGGCCATGCGGACATCGCCGTCGCCTGCGCCCTGCGCTTTCTGCGCGACGGCCATCCGGCGCTGTTCCAAGAGGAGCGCTGGCCGCACCTGATCGCCCATTTTTTGCGATGCGAGAGCCTGGAACCGTTTCAGGAAATCGCACAACCCTTTCTTCCGCCATCCTGAGTGGAATTTCCGGGCGTCCATCCGGGCGCCGTGGATTATCTGTGCAGATATCGGGCGAACAGGGTTCTGAAACTTCACGTTAACGGCTTTGCCCCTAAGAGAGATGTGGCTTCGCGCGTCTGCGCGTCATGACCGCACCTTTCGATGGAGCGAAGCGCCGTGACCGTCTCCAGTTCCTCCGGCAGCGAAAGCCCCACGCCGCCCGCGTCGCAACCGATTCAGCGCACGCACAGCAGCGCGGTGCCGGAATCGCTGCTCGCGCTGGTGGGGGCGGGGGCGGTTCTGGCGCCGATGGCGCTGGGGGGAAGCGGCGGCCTGTTGCCGCTGTCGGCCGGAATAGCGCTCGCGTCGATGGTCGGGCTGGCCGTCCTGTCCGTGCGCCGCGCCCGCATGGCGGCCAGCGCCGGCGACCGTTCGGCCCGGCTGCTCCGCACCGCGAACGAGGAGCTTGCCGCCAGCCGGCAGCGTTTCCGCGACTTCGCGGAGGCCGCGTCCGACTGGTTCTGGGAGACCGGGGCGGATCACCGCTACACCTTCGTGTCCGACCGTCTGGCGTCCCTTCTGGGGCGCGATCCGGCGCCGGTGTTCGGGGCGTCGCTGCTCGACCTGGGCGCGATGGTCGCGGACCCCGACGTCTGGCAACAACATCTGGTCACGATCGAGGCCGGGCGCCCATTCCGCGACCTGGAGGTGACGCACAGGGACGAGGCCGGGGCCATCCACGTCTTCCGACTGAGCGGCCAGCCGGTGTTCGACGGGGCCGGCCGCATCGCCGGCTACCGCGGAACGGGCATCGACGCGACGGCGGAAACGCTGGCGCTGATGGAAGCCCGCTTCATGCAGGACGTGGTCCACGACGCGCTGGCCAGCATCTCGGAAGGGTTCGTTCTGTTCAGCGCGGACGGGCGGCTGATCTTCTGCAACGAGCGCTACAAGCAGGCCTATCCGAACCTGGCCGACGTGCTGGTTCCCGGCGTCGCCTTCGAGGACATCCTGCGCGCCGCCGCCGCCCGCGGCGGCTATGAGGGCGACGACCAGGACATGGCCGTCTGGATCGAGGACCGGCTGAAGCGCCACCTGCTGCACAGCGAACCGGTGGACGGGTGCCTGTCCAACGGCCGCTGGTACCGCATCAGCGAGCACGCCACGGGAACCGGCGGCATCGTGAAGATCCTGATGGACATCACGGAGCTGAAACGGCGCGAGGAGGAGCTGGCCGGCCAGACCGAACGTCTGGAGGCGACCGTCGGCGCGCTGCGCGAAAGCGAACGGCGCTATCGCCAACTGGTCGAGCTGGCGCCCTACGGCATCGCGATCTGGGACCGCCGCGCCATCCGTTTCGCCAACGCCGCCGCCGCGTCGATCCTGGGCGTGGGCGGTGGCAGCGGGCTGGAAGGGGCGGAACTCGCCCGCTTCATCGAGGACGCCGACCCGGTCGCCGAACGGCTGGGCCGCGCGGCGGAGGGTGACGGCCAGCGGCTGGAGTGCACGGTCGTGCGCCCGTCCGGCGAACGCCGGCAGGTGGAGTTCGGCGCCTATCCCGCCGTGTACCAGCGCGACGCGGCCGTGCTGCTGGTGCTGAACGACATCACCGACCGCCGACGGACCGAAGCGGAGCTCCAGCGCTCGCAGAAGATGGAGGCGGTCGGCCGCATGGCCGGCGGCATCGCGCACGAGTTCAACAACATGCTGACCGCGATCGGCGGCTTCGCCCGCCTCGCCGAACGCCAGCCCGGCGACGCGGGCCGGGTGGTCACCTGCGTGCGCGAGATCGCCAAGGCGTCGGACCGCGCGGCGGCGCTGACCGCGCAACTGCTGGACTTTTCCCGCCGGCGGGTTGCCGACGAGACGGAGGTGGTGGCGCTCGCCCCGCTGGTGCGCGACCTGCGCGTCTTCCTGAAGCCGCTGATGAGCGCCGGAATCAATCTGGACATCCAGGTGCGGGACGAGACCGCGCACGCCGTCGCCAACACGGTGACGCTGAACCAGGCCCTGCTGAACCTTGCGCTGAACGCCCGCGACGCGATGCCGGACGGCGGGCGCCTGACCGTGTCGCTGGACACCGCGACGCCGGGCAGCGCCTTCTTCGCGCGGCACCAGGGGCTGGCGCGCGGGCGCTACGTCTTCCTTCGCGTCGCCGACGAGGGATGCGGCGTGCCGGACGCGATCCGCGACCGCATCTGGGAACCCTTCTTCACCACCAAGGAACAGGGCAAGGGAACCGGCCTCGGTCTCTGGATGGTCTACGGCACGGCCCGGCAGGCCGGAGGCGCCGTGGAGATGGACAGCGGGCCGGACGGGCGCGGCAGCGTCTTTTCCATCATTCTCCCCGCTGTGGACGCCCCGGGGGCGGCGGCCGGCATCATCGAACCCCTGCTGCTGGGCGAGAGCGACAGCGCCGCGATCCTGCTGGTGGACGACGAGGAATCCGTGCGCGCCTACCTGAAGCTGGCGCTGGAGGAGGCCGGCTGCACCGTCACCGAGGCGGCGGACGGCGTGGAGGCGTTGGCCCGCTGGGACGAATGCGGCGGCCTGTTCGACGCGGTCGTTTCCGACGTGTCCATGCCGCGCATGAACGGTCTGGAACTGGCCCGCGCGCTGGAGGAGCGCAACCCGGCACTGCGCATCCTGTTCCTCACCGGCTACGCATCCCGCGAGACGGCGGCGGGGCTGACGGCGCAACCCGGTCGCCAGATCATAATGAAACCCGTGCCGCCGGAACGCCTGCTTCAGGCCGTGCGCGATCTGCTGGCGGATTGAGAGTGGGCGCATGACAGGGAACCTTGCCTTGACGGACGCGCACGACCCGGAGATCGAGGGCGGCAGCGACGCGGCCGTCTGCCGGGAGGCCGACGACTTCTACAGCCCGCAGGCGCGCGAGACCGTGGGCCGTTATTGCCAGCGCTTCTTCGACGAGAACGCCCTGACGCCGACGGAGCTGCTGCATTCGCCGAAGCATCAGCAGAGCCTGTCCAACACGCCGACCTTCGTCGCCGTCCTGCAGCAGGCCGAGCGGGTGATGGACCGCAAGGGCGCGCTGACCCCGCTGGTCAACGAGGTGGCGCGCCTGACGCGCGAGCGCCTGAAGGACGCCCTTCCGCCCGACCTGACGCCCGCCACCTACGCCGCCACGATCACCCGCCTTGCCGGGGGAAAAAGCAGCTTCCTCGGCCGGTTCATGGTCGATGCCGCGCTGACCATGCACCTCTACCAGGGCCGCAGTTTCGCCGAGAAGGCGCGGCTTCTGCTGGAACTGGCCGGCGAGCTGGAGGACGCGGACGCCCTGGCGCCCATCGACCGGCTGCTGGGCGAGATTCTGCGCAGCGACTCCGGCACGGCGTCCTGCGCGCAGGACGCGCCCTTCGCCGATCTGGTGGAGATGCTGATCACGCTGATCGTCGGCGACCGCCCCTTGCCCGACACCGCGCCGCCGGTCTTCCTGGGCCTGGAAAGGCTGGTGCGCCGCACCGCGATGCCGGTGCTGTGCGACAGCCTGATCGTGGCGCTGCGGCGCGAGTTGGCGAAGCCCGACCGGTTCACCATCACCAGTGCCGGCGACCTGTACGGCATCGAGGCGGTGCAGCGGGAGATCATGGCGCTGAGCCAGCTGTCCCAGCGCCTGCGCACCGGGGAGGGTTATTTCGGCGGCGCCCGGACGGAGGCCGCCTTGCAGCGGCGAACCGCGCTGCTGGTCAACGAGGACACGCTGCCGGAGATCACCAAGGGGCGGAACCTCCTCCAGAAGCTCCGCATCCTGTTCATTCTCCAGAAAATGCCGCTGTCGCCCAGCGCGGAACGCGCGGTCAACGGCTATCTGCGGCAGTTCTTCGACGGGCGCGACTTCGCCGGACGCCTGCTCGACTGCTGGAAGGA
Source organism: Pseudomonadota bacterium (assembly GCA_023413605.1). GTDB lineage: Bacteria > Pseudomonadota > Alphaproteobacteria > Azospirillales > Azospirillaceae > Azospirillum. The sequence goes on along the minus strand of JAEZPL010000179.1, from coordinate 1,068 downwards.
CCGCCACGACAAGCTGAAGGGCCTGTCCGAGGTGCAGAAACTTGTCTTCGACAGCGCGTTCCTGGAGGAGGACCGCGAGGTCATCGCGGCCCAGGTGGACGAGATCCAGAACGCCTTCATCCGCACCCAGCGTATGCTGAGCCCGCTGCAAGGAAAGGACGAGCCGAGCCCGGACCTCGTGCTGGAGATGGTCCGGCTGGCCGGCGAGGGGGCCTTCTGCACGGGGAAGAGCCGAGCGGCGGCGGCCAAGGCGCTGTACCGGCAGGTGCACCGCCCGCGCTTCGTGCGGTCCTTCCTGCTGGGGGCCACCGGCGGGAAGGAGCGGTCGGCGCGCGCCTCCTGGCTGCGCGGGGCGCTGGCGACGGTCGGCGTGCCCTTCATCGAACTGGGCAGCCTGCGCGCGCTGGTCGTCGACGACGAGGACGGCCCGCGCGCCTTCGTGGAATCGGTGCTGCACGATCTGGGGATCGGGCATATCGACACGGCGGTGGACGGGCAGGACGCCCTGTCCCGGCTCGATGGGCACGAGGACCGCTACGACCTTGTGGTCTGCGACTGGATGATGCCCAGGGCGAGCGGGCTGGATGTGCTGAAGCGCGTTCGCGAGACCCGGCGCGACCTGCCGTTCCTGATGGTCACGGCGCTGGCCACCCTGAAGGCGGTGGAGCGCGCGCTGACCTACAACGTCAGCGCCTACATCGCCAAACCCTTCACGCCCGAGCAGCTGGAGGAGAAGATTTTCATCGTCCTGACGCAAAAGGGCACCCCGGCGTCTTGAACCCGAACGGCTCGGCCGGCGGCGACGTTCGTCATGTAATTTTGTGAACAGGGTATCGAAAGTCTCTTTCTTGGGCTTTGTTCAAAAGATTTAACAGACAAGTTTGCGCATGTCTTTTTATTGTAAAGTAATTGTGCGTGAAGTTCTTAACGATGCCTCAATGTATGCATTGATAAAGTCCTCGAAAGTTTAAGGCGAGCGGTGCGCGCCCTAAAGCGAATTGCCATTCGCTTTAGACTCACGTGGCCTCATTTGCCGGCCGGGACCGCGGGCACGGTCCTAAGCGGATC
>JAEZPL010000165.1 GCA_023413605.1 Pseudomonadota bacterium | reverse complement strand
GATCCGGGCCATCGTGGACGAGGCGCTGGAAGTCATGTCGCCGGCCTTTGAGGGTCTGTACTCCACGATCGGGCGGCCGTCGATTGCGCCGGAGAAGCTGTTGCGGGCGCTGCTGCTCCAGGCCTTCTACTCGGTGCGCTCGGAACGCCAGCTGATGGAACAGCTCGATTACAACCTGCTGTTCCGCTGGTTCGTCGGGCTGTCGATGGACGCGCCGGTGTGGGATGTGACGGTGTTCACCAAGAACCGTGCGCGTCTGCTGGCCGGCGACGTGGCGGCGAAATTCCTGGCCACCGTGCTGGGCCAGCCGAAGGTCAAGGCGCTGCTGTCGGACGAGCATTTCTCGGTGGACGGCACGCTGATCGAAGCCTGGGCCAGCGTGAAGAGCTTCCGGCCCAAGGATGGCAGCGGCGAGCCACCGGGGCCGGGACGCAACGGCGAACGCGACTTCCACGGTGAGACGCGGTCCAACGAAACCCATGCCTCGACCAGTGATCCCGAGGCGCGGCTCTACCGCAAGGGCAACGGGCAGCCGGCCAAGCTGGCCTTCCTGGGGCACGCGCTGATGGAGAACCGCCACGCCCTGGTGGTGGATGTCCGGCTGACGGCGGCCACTGGCACGGCCGAACGCGCGGCGGCGGTGTCGATGGTCGAGGCCATCCCCGGGCGCCACCGCATCACGGTGGGTGCCGACAAGGCCTACGACAGCAAGGATTTCGTGGCGAACCTGCGCCGCCTGGGCGCCGCCCCGCACGTCGCCCAGAACACGAGCAACCGCCGCTCGGCGATCGACGGCCGGACCACCCGCCACCCCGGCTACGCCGTCAGCCTCCGGATCCGCAAGCGCATCGAAGAGGTCTTCGGTTGGATCAAGGCAGCCGGCTTGCGCAAGACGCGTCATCGCGGCACGGCCCGGGTCGGCTGGATGTTCACGCTGACCGCCGCCGCCTACAACCTGATCCGCTTGCCCAAGCTGCTGGCGGCGGCGTAATCACGCCCGGAGTCCGCCTGAACGGCGGCTCCGGGAGCCTCGGAGCGAGGAAAAACGCTCCATCCCAACCAAAACGGGCGTCGGAAACACCGTTTTCAAGCCTCAGCGGAGGCAAGGGCGCTGCACAGGCCCGTTTTTCCGCGTCCTGCTAAAAATCATCTTAAGGAGCAATGACTTAAGAAAAAATATGGCGGATGGGGTGGGATTCGAACCCACGGTGGGCTTGCACCCACGGCGGTTTTCAAGACCGCTGCCTTAAACCGCTCGGCCACCCATCCGGCCTGTCCACATCCGAACTGCAGGCTGTTCATCAAGGGATTCGTCGCGCTCGAATTCTGACGCGATTCCCAAATCCAGCCTCGCCCCGTGTGGCATCGTGCGTTGAAGACCGCAAAGGTCCCCGTCGCCGAGCGCGCTGCAAAATGGCGGTTTCAAGCGCGGCGGTCAACCGCCTTTGCATGGATTCATGCCTTTGCCGTGAAGCATGGATGTGCCGTCGTGGATTCTTTCCAAGGCACCGACCGCTCAAGTCCCAGGGGGTGGTGCTCGTTGCCTGTTTCCTGGAGCCAGTTCGCCAGCTTCTGGTCGGCACTCTGGATGTGCAGGAGAAACCAGTTGAGAATGAAACGACCCAAGACCCGGCGGATTTCTTCCTCGGAGGCGTTCTGCTCAGCGAGGCGATGCATCTCGGCCTCGGCGCGATCGTGCATGTCCTTGTGGTCCCAGTATGCGGGATATCCGACATCCCGCATCACCATTTCCTCGTTGGTGAAGTGGGTATCTGCATACTGCAGCAGTTCAGTCAGCATCTGGTCGATGGTCTGGCCATCCGGCGTTCCTTCGACGTTGAATTGGTCGAGCAGGCGGACGAACTCGCGGTGTTCGTCGTCGACGGCATCAACACCGACCAGAGGCACGATGCGGCTTTGGGCAGTCATAACGGACTCCACGGGCAGGGAAACCGTTATAGTGCTTACGATATAAACCTCACCTTGCGCCTATATCCAGTTTGCAAGGCAGCGTTGAAAGCCCGATCGTCGCGGTGCGTTAGGGGCGGTCAGGGCCTGATCGGGCGGCCAAGGTTTGACAGGCGCTTGGTCGGCTTGGACAGGCTCGGCGCTTCGGAGAAGTCGGGCAGGCTGGGGGCACGGCTGATGACCTTCCGGATCGCGGCGCTGGTGGCATCCAGGTCCTCGATCACGGTCGGGGAGATCCTGCCGGCGTATTGCGGCCGGTTGAGCTTCGTGCGCATCTCGTCGACGATCCTCAACTCGGGCTCGAACATTTCCCGCGCGCCCATGGGAAGGGCCTGGTCGTCGCGCATGTTGGCGAAGTAGGTCCGGGTCGCGCGGGCGAGCAGGCCGATCAGCAGCAGGTCGATGCGCTCGAACTCCGTCAGCAGGTCAGCCAGCTTGTTGCTGCCGACGCCGGTCAGCCGTTCTTCCGTCAGGGCGGCCAGCGCCCGCACTTCCTCCACCTTTTTGCGGAAGCCGAGGAAGGACGAGAAGCGGTCCTTGGAAACATCGCGCTGGGCGCGTTCGGCCAGGACGATGGCCTCGGATGCCTGCTGTTCGATCGCGGACAGCAGTTCCTCAACCTCCTTGCGGCCGTATTCGCGCCTCATGACCATCCCGCGGCTGCTCCTGTTGCGCGGATCGTGACGGTCCGCATCCGCATCGCACGTGATCGTCGTTTATAGGCGGCAAGGGCTTAAAAAAGCCCTCACGCGTCGCGAAGCTCCAGCACGACCGGCGTGTGGTCGGAGGCCTTTTCGGCGCCGCGCGGACGGCGGTCGATGGTGCAGGATTCCAACCGGTCGGCGGCTTGCGGGGACAGCAGGAAATAGTCGATGCGCAGGCCCAGGTCCCGCGGCCAGCATCCCGCCTGATAGTCCCAGAAGGTGTAGGCGTGATCGTCGTCGTGCAGCGCACGGTAGGCCTCGGTCAGGCCCAGGTTGATCAACGTCCGGAACTTCGCACGGGATTCCGGCTGGAACAGCGCGTCCCCGGCGAAGGCGCGGGGATCGAAGACGTCGCGCGCCTCCGGGATGATGTTGTAGTCGCCGCCCAGAACGAAGGGCGCCTCCCGCGCCAGCAGATCGCGGGCGTGGGCGATCAGCCGGTCCATCCAGCGGAGCTTGTAGGGGAATTTCTCCGTGCCGACGGGGTTGCCGTTGGGCAGGTAGAGCGAGGCGATGCGCACCCCGTTCACGGTTGCCTCGACATAGCGGGCCTGTTCGTCCTCCGGCTCGCCGGGCAGGCGCGCCAGCACGTCCTCGTGCGGGGCCTTCGACAGGAAGGCGACACCGTTGTAGGCCTTCTGGCCCACGGGTGTGACGTGGTAGCCGAGTTCCTCGAACGCTTCCCGCGGGAAGGCCGCCGTCTCGCACTTGATTTCCTGCAGCAGGGCGACGTCGGGGGACGCCGCGCGCAGCCATTCGGTGATCAGCGGAAGGCGGGCCTTCGCCGAGTTGACGTTCCAGGTGGCGATTTTCACGTCTGCGTCTTTGTTCTTGTTGGAGTGTTTTTGTTGGCTCAGGCCGCGAAGGAGTTGCCGCAGCCGCAGGACGCCGTGGCGTTCGGGTTCTTGATCTGGAAGGAGGAGCCCATCAGGTCCTCGACATAGTCGAGCATCGCGCCCGACAGCAGGTCCAGCGAGCAATCGTCGGTCACCACCTTGATGCCGCCGTTCTCGAACACGTGGTCGTCGGCGTTCACCGTGTCGTCGAATCCGAAGCCGTACTGGAAACCGGAACAGCCGCCGCCCGACACGGTCAGGCGCAGCATGAGGGCCGGGTTTCCTTCATGCTCGATCAGGAAGGCGATACGCTTGGCCGCGCTGTCGGAAACCTGCAGCACGCGCGCATCTTCTTGCGTGACGGCGGGAAGGGCGGTGTCGGGCATGGGGCGGGTCCTTCGAAAGTCGCAAAAAACTGGACGACACTGGTCCGAATGTAAGGCCGGGCCGGCGGTTCGTCAAAGGCCGCCGGGACAAGGCTGTCGTGAACCGTCGCCATGGCCCGCTGCCATAACC
>JAEZPL010000105.1 GCA_023413605.1 Pseudomonadota bacterium | reverse complement strand
TCGGCGTCTCAACGGTGGGGCTTGCCAGCCATCTGCGCAGCATGGCACACTAGTATACAAGCCGATCAGACGGATCCCATGCCTTCCACCCCGTTTCCCTTCACAACACCCGTGCCCGACCGGCCTGTTTCTGACCGGCCCGGTCCGCGGCAGCACGGCGTCTACGATGCGCTGCGCGCCGAGGTGATGTCCGGCGCGTTGCCGCCGGGGGAGGGGATTTCGGAATCGCGCGTCGCGGCCCGCTTCCGCGTCAGCCGCACTCCGGTGCGCGAGGCTTTCCGGCGGCTGGCGGACGAGGGATTCCTGCGCATCGTGCCGCAGGTCGGCACCTTTGTCGCGCCGATCCAGCTGCGCGCCGTGTCCGACAGCCAGTTCATCCGTGAAGCGCTGGAGGGTGCCGCCGTACGCCTCGCGGCGGAGCGGGCGGAGGCGCCGGACATCGCCGCGCTCTCCGGCCTGATGGAGCGCCAGCGCGCCGCGCTGGAGCCGGACCGGCACGATGATTTCTTCGCGCTGGACGAGGCGCTGCATGCGGAACTGATCCGTATCGCCGGTCGTCCTGCCGTGTGGGACCTGCTGGTCGCCGTCAAGGCCCAGCTCGACCGCGTGCGCGTCCTGTCCCTGCACGGCGAAGGGTGGGCGGCCATGATCCTCCGCCAGCACGAGGACATCGTCGACCGCATCGCCGCGCACGACGCCCCCGGCGCGGAGGACGCCATGCGCGAACACCTGCGCACCGTCTTCGCCGCGGTGGAGGCGATCGCGCAGTCCAACAGCCACTTCTTCGAAAAATAGACGCCTTGCGGAGTGTTCCATGCGCCTGAGCCCCGACACGTTGCCCTCGCTGCGCCAAGGCGTGGCCCGGCCCGGTTACGACCGCCGCGCGCTGACGACCGGCATCGTCCACCTCGGCATCGGTGCCTTCCACCGTGCCCATCAGGCGGTCTACACGGACGGCGTGCTGGCCCGCGAATTCGGCCCCTGGGGCATTGCCGGCGTCAGCCTGCGCAGCCCCGACACGCGCGACGCGCTGGGGCCGCAGAGCGGGCTCTACACCATGTCCGTTCGCGACGCGGACGGCGAGCGGCTGCGGGTGGTCGGCTCGGTGACGGACCTGCTGGTGGCGCCGGAGGATCCGGCGGCGGTGCTGGAGCGGTTGACTCGCCCGTCCGTCCGCGTGGTGACTCTGACCGTCACGGAGAAAGGCTACTGCCACGATCCGGCGACCGGCGCCCTGAATGAGGACCACCCGGACATCCGCCACGACCTGTCCAACCTGGAAAGCCCGCGCAGCGCGCCCGGCTTCCTGGTGGAGGCGCTCGCTCGCCGCCGCGCGGCGGGGGTGGACCCCTTCACCATACTGAGTTGCGACAACCTGCCGAGCAACGGCGACACCGCGGCGCGCATCCTGCGCCGCTACGCCGCGCTGCGCGATCCCGGCCTGGGGGAATGGTTCGCCGACAACGTGGCCTGCCCGAACAGCATGGTGGACCGCATCGTCCCAGCGACCACCGACGCCGACCGCGACCGGGTGTCCGGCCTGCTGGGCCTGCGCGACGCTTGGCCGGTGGTGACCGAGCCCTTCACCCAGTGGGTCATCGAGGACCGCTTCCCGACCGGCCGCCCGGCCTGGGAGCTGGAAGGGGCCGAGATGGTCGCCGACGTCCACCCCTACGAGTTCATGAAGCTGCGCCTGCTGAACGGCAGCCACTCCACGCTCGCCTATCTCGGCTATCTCGCGGGCTACGAGACGGTGTCGGACACCATGGCCGACCCGGCCTTCGGCCGTCTGGTCCGCGGCCTGATGGACGAAGAGGTGACGCCCACCCTGACCGTGCCGCCCGGCGCCGACCTCGGCCGCTACAAGGACGCGCTGATCGAGCGCTTCCGCAACCCGGCCCTGCGGCACCGGACGTGGCAGATCGCCATGGACGGCACGCAGAAGCTGCCGCAACGCCTGCTCGGCACCATCCGCGACCGGCTGGCGGCGGGGGCGCCCATCGACCGTCTGGCGCTCGGCGTCGCGGCCTGGATGCGCTACGTGTCGGGCACCGACGAGGCCGGCCAACCCATCGACGTCCGCGACCCCATGGCCGCGCGCCTTGCCGAACTGGCGGCCGGCGCCGGCCCGGTGGCGGAACGTCTGGCTCCAGCCCTGTTCGGCCTGAACGCGGTCTTCGGCGACGACCTGCCGCGCGACCCGCGCTTCACCGGCCCGGTCACCGACGCGCTGACGCGCCTGTTCGCCAAGGGCGCGCGGGCGACCGTAACGGGAACGGCGTGATCGGCCACATCGGCGGACCGTGACCAAGAACCCATAAGAATTCAGGGGAGATGTACCGTGGAACAGACGTGGCGCTGGTTCGGCCCGGACGATGTGATCCGGCTCAACCACATCCGGCAGACTGGTGCGACCGGCATCGTCACCGCCCTTCACCAGATCCCTTACGGCGTCGTCTGGTCGGTGGAGGAGATCGAGGCGCGCAAGGCCTTGATCGCCGCCGACCCGTCGCTCGGCCTGCGGTGGAGCGTGGTGGAGAGCCTTCCCGTCCACGAGTCCATCAAGATCGGCGAAGGGGACCTGACGCCGCTGTTCGACAACTACCGCCAGTCGCTGCGCAACCTCGCGGCCTGCGGCGTGACGACGGTCTGCTACAACTTCATGCCGGTGCTGGACTGGACCCGCACCGATCTTGCCGCCCCGGTGACCGGCGGCGGGACGTCGTTGCGCTTCAACGCGCACGAGCACGCGGCTTTCGACGTCTTCATGCTCCAACGTCCGGGGGCGGAGGACGACCACGCCCCCGACGTGCTGGCCCGTGCCCGCGCCTGGTTCGACAAGGCCTCGGAGGACGACAAGAAAAAGCTGCTCGCCAACATCATGGCCGGCCTGCCGGGCGCCTTCGACCGGTACGACATTCCGGGCCTGCGCAAGATGCTCGACCGCTACAAGGGCATGACGCGCGACGGATTGCGCGAGACGCTCGCCCGGTTCCTGCGCGAGGTGATCCCGACGGCGGAGGAGGTGGGCATCCGCATGTGCATCCACCCCGATGACCCGCCGCGCCCGCTGATGGGCCTGCCGCGCATCGTCAGCAACGAGGACGACCTGGACTTCATCGTCAACGTGATCGACTCCGACGCCAACGGCATCACCTTCTGCACGGGCTCGCTGGGTGCCGGGCGCCAGAACGACGTGCCGGCGATGGCGCAGCGCTTCGCGCCGAAAATCACCTTCGCCCACCTGCGCAACGTGAAGAAGGAGGAGGACGGCTCCTTCCAGGAAGCCGAGCATCTGGGCGGCGACGTGGACATGGTGTCGGTCGTCACTGCGCTGCTGGAGGAGCAGAAGCGCCGCAAGGACGCCGGCGGCGCGAGCTGGCGCATCCCGTTCCGTCCCGACCATGGGCACGAGCTGCTGGACGACGTCGGCAAGAAGACCCACCCCGGCTATCCGGCCATCGGCCGCCTGCGCGGGCTGGCCGAGATTCGCGGCGTGATGACCGCCGTGGCCGCCATGCGTCAGCTTCCGGTGTGACGAAGGGGCGCTGCGACGAGGTTCGCGCCCACCGGCAGGGCGGCGCGCTCCCGCCGCCTGTCTGAATGACGGCGCAGTGTTCACACGTCCAAGAGGGGCAGGCGACGCGGAGGCGTCTGCCCCATTCTTTTCACAGCCCCAGCGTCAGCTTGAGCGTCTCTTTTCTGTTTGTTTTCCGTTGCTTAGAGCCGGCCTCAGATTCTTTGGGCCTGGGGCTGAAAAGCTATGGCAAAAACATCACATTCAATTAAAATCAGGGTTGCAGCGTGGGCCTCAGGGTTCGCGCTCATATGAAAGGGATTTTTTGGAATGAACAGCCGCCAGGATCCGCGACATGCCGCCGCCATGCTCTTCCGCGTGGTTGCCGCGAACGGACGCTGCGATGTGCGACCGATCCATCAGGCGCCGAAGAGCGCGCAGGAAATCGAACTCGAACAGTTCCTGCGCGACGGGCGTGCGCCCCAGGCGGCTGGCCGGCAGGCCGAAACGGTCCGCGCTTGATAAAAATCGCCGGGCGTTGAAAAAAGCGCTTGCCCGGTTCGGCCGACCGGCCTATACACCGCCTCCCCGGCGCGGCGCTGCTGACGAAAGCGGCGACGAGCCAAGGGAAACGGAAGACGAGACGAAGTAACGTCGGGCCGGCGGTAAAACAAAGGCTTGACAGCGCAAATCGAAGCTTCTACACAAGCGCCTCGCCGCGTCGCACCCTTCCGAGGGTGCCGGAAGCGGGGTGCGGCGGTCTCCGGACCGCGGGTTCTTTGACAAAGTGGATACCGTGTTGTGAGAAGGGATGCGCAGGCGGCGGTGTTGTTGCCGTTGATCGCGGGACCGGTTCTT
>JAEZPL010000086.1 GCA_023413605.1 Pseudomonadota bacterium | reverse complement strand
CGACCGTCAGGTCATCCACCGGGATGCTGCGGAGGCGGGCGGGCGTGTCGAACAGATCGGTCATGGCGCGTCTCTTTGGTGCCGTGTTATTGGGGGCGCAGCATAGCGTCCCGAGCGCGCCGGGGGGAGTCTGGCATTTCGGGGCCGGAGCCCCAACCTTGAGTGATACGAAGGGGCGCGGGCTGTGTGTATGATGGCCCTGCGCCCGCGAACGGATGTCCTGCATGACCGAGCCCGCCAACGGCCTGAACGCCAACAGTCTGAACGCCAGCACCCTGAGCATCGACGACCGGTTCGTCATCGCCGCGGCTCTCGACCGCATCCTTTACGACGATCCCGACCATTTCGCGGCGGAGGATGCGCGGTTGCTGCGGCGGATGATTCCGCGCACCCGCACGGCGTGGCTGCGGCTGGGATTCCGCGCCGAAAGCCAGGGTCCGTCCATGTCCGGGCGCGCCGCCGGGGTGGGCGACGTGAAGATGGACGGCGACAAGAAGGTGGTGGAAGGCGGCGTGGGCGAATCGCCGGTGTGGCGCTGCGGCCAGTACAAGATCTCCAACCACGGCGACGACCTGGAGATCTGGCAGGTGATGAGCGACGAATTCGCCGAGGAGCCCAAGGGCGCCCGCCTGGAATTCGGCCCCACCGGCGCCCCGGAACGTCTGACCTTCTTCCAGCCGCGGGACCTGGAACTGCGCATCCCCTTCACGGGCATCGCGGTCGGGCTGCGGCTGGGCGGCTGGCAGCCGTGGAAGAAGGCGGCGTGATGCGTGCCATCCCCTCCCAGCAGGGCTGGGAGAGGGAATGACGCGCGTTACGCCGCGTCCAGGTGATGCAGCGGCTCGGCGTGGTGGTCCGCCATACCGGCGGCCAGATGGTCGTACGGGGCCGCGGCATACTCGTGGGTTGCCAAGGCGTGGTCGGTGTGAAGCGCCGCGGCGTCCAAGCCTTGCTGGGCGGCCACATGCTGGTAGACGTTCTGCTGGCCGTCCTCGGCGAGAGCCGTTGCCGTGGCGGACGGGAACCAGGACTTGTCGGCGTTCACCACCAGCGTGCCATTCCACCACATGCCGGACTGGCCCTTCGCCACGTCCTTGCCGTCCAGCGCGCCCTTGTCGTAGGTGACGATGCTGTCCGTCGCGTTCACGGAGTGGCCGTTGATCGTCACCTTGTTGACGATCAGGGAACGGTCCTGGCCGTTGATGACGGCGTCGTTGTCATACTGCACCTGCACCTTGTGCGCCTGATCGGCCGTCAGGTTCGTCGTGAAGGTGAAATCCTTGGCCGAGGTGCCGGCGACGCCCTCGCCGATCTTCTGGCCGTCCACCAGCAGCTTGAAGTGGGCGTTTACCCCGCCCGCCGCGGTGCCGAGCGCGTTGACCGTGATGCTCGAAACCGGGGCCGCGGTCTGGACCGGGAAGTCGCCGGCCGGCGCGTCCACCACCAGCGTGCCGCCCCACCACATCGACGACTGGCCCTTCACCACGTCCTTGCCGTCCAGCGCGCCTTTGTCGTAGTTGACGGCCGCGTCGGTCGGGGCGAAGGCGTGGCCGTTGATGGTGACCTTGTTGACGAACAGGTTGCGGTCCTGCCCGTTCACGGTCGCGTCGTTGTCGTACTGGATCTGCACCTTGTGGGCCTGATCGGCCGTCAGATTCGTGGTGAAGCTGTAATCCTTGGCCGAGGTGCCGACCGTGGCCTCCCCGACCTTCCGACCGTCCACCAGCAGCTTGAAATGCGCGTTCACGCCGCCGGCCGGGGCACCGGAGGCGTTGACCGTGATGGTCGCGCCGCTGGTCTGCGGGGCCGGGGTGGCGGTCTGGGCGAGCTTGGCCAGCAGGGCGTCCGTGTCGATCTCGAAATAGCCGGTCGTTCCCATGGCCGTGCCGGTGCTCTTGGCGAGATCCAGGAATTGCTGCTGGGTCAGGCGCTGGCCGGTCAGTTCCATGGCCTGCTGCTGGGCCAGCGACACGGCCGCCGTGACCGTGGGGGCCGCGAAGGAGGAGCCGTTGGCCGAATAGGTCTGGCCGGCCAGGTTGGTCAGCCGGATGTCGGTGCCATCGGCGCAGACGTCGGTCAGCGTCGGGCTGCGCTGCGACCACGTCGGGAAATCGCCGCTGCCGGTGGTGGCGGAGACGCAGATCTGGTTGGGGTCGGCCGCGAAGCTGGACACGCCCTGCGTCGCCCCGCCGTCGCCGCTGTTGCCGGCCGCCGCCACGGTCAGGATGCGCTTGGCGGCCAGAGCCGCCAGCTCGTCCGACATGGAGGTGGTCGTCACGGTCGTCTGGTTGCCGCCGCCGAGCGACAGGTTGACCGCCGTGACGTTGTAGGCGTCGCCGTTGGCGATCACCCACTGAAGCGCCTTCTCGATGGTCGCCTCGCTGGTGGCGCTGCCGTCGTCCGGCATGACCTTCAGCATGACGATGTTGGCGTTGGGGTTGGCCTTCGCGATCTCCGACGTGACCATGGCGCCGTGGGTGTTCGCGTTGGACACCATGGCGTTGCCGTCGTTGTCGTAGAAATCATACTGGTACACGAGGTTTCCCGTGTTCCAGGACGAGGACAGACCGCTGTCGATCACGACGATGGTGCCGGCGGCGTTGGTGTTGTTCGCCATAGTCCAACCTTGTTCTTAGCAGGAACCGGCGCCCGCGACCGGATACGCCAAGGTTGGACTATGCGTGATTTGCTGTGGCCGCCGGATGACCGCTGTGAGCGATTGCTGTGACTTTGCGCGGCGGCTGGACGATGTTGCCTCGATGCTAATCCACGTCATCCCAGCGAAAGCTGGGATCCAGGGCAATTCAGCGGCTTGATCGCGACGGTTTCTGGATCCCAGCCTTCGCTGGGATGACAGCCAAGTGAATGTTCCCTCTGTCGGGCAGCTTTTCCAAACGGGCACCAAGACACAAAGGCGTCGTCATCACCTTGGTGTCCTGGTGCCTTGGTGGTGAAAAACCCTCACACCCGCCCGGCAATCAGGCTGTCCGCCGCGGCGCGCGCCTCGGCGGTGATGGTGGCGCCGGACAGCATGCGGGCGATCTCCTCGCGGCGGTCGTCGCCGTCCAGTTCGATCACGCCGGTCGTCACCTGCTCGCCCCTCACCGACTTCTGCACCTTCAGGTGCGTGGAGCCACGGGCGGCGACCTGCGGGCTGTGGGTGACCACCAGAACCTGAAGCCCGTTGCCGAGCGTTTCCAGGCGCTGTCCCACCGCGGCGGCGACGGCGCCGCCGATGCCGGTGTCCACCTCGTCGAACACCAGCGTGCCGACGGTGGAGGTCTGGGCCAGCACGACCTTCAGCGCCAGCATGAAGCGCGCCAGTTCACCGCCCGACGCGATCTTGTTCAGCGCCCCCGGCGGGGAGCCGGGGTTGGTGGCGACCTGGAAGGCGACACGGTCCATGCCCGCGGCGGTCCATTCCGATTCGCCCAGCGGTTCGACCAGCGTGCGGAACTTGGCCTTTTCCAGCTTCAGCGGGGCCAGTTCGGTGGCCACGGCGGCGTCGAGCCTGCCGGCGGCCTGCTGGCGTTCCTCGCTCAGCGCCGCGGCGGCCTTGCGGTAGGCCTCGCGGGCGACCTCGGCCTCGCGGGCGAGGCGGCTCAGCAGGTCGCCCTGGTCCTCGATCAGCAGCAGCCGGTCGGCCATGTCCTTGCGCAGGGCGGCCAGCGCGTCCACGTCCACCCCGTGCTTACGAGCGGCTGCGCGGAGGGCGAACAGCCGTTCCTCCAGCTTTTCCAGGGCCTGCGGATCCATGTCCACGTCGGCGGAGGCGGCCTGCAGGGACGCGATGGCCTCCCCCGCTTCCGTCGCGGCACGGTCGAGCGCCGCGATCACCGGGTCCAGCTTGCCGCCGGCCTTGTCGGCGATGCGGCTGAGCGTGCGGATGGCGGAGGACAGGGCGCGTTCCACGCCGCGTTCCCCGGACAGCTCGCCGTAGGCCGAGTTCATGGCGTCGACCAGCTTTTCGCGGTGCATCAGCACGGCGCGGGTCTCCGCCAGTTCCTCCTCCTCGCCCGGCTTGGGCGCGAGCGCGTCCAGTTCGGCCACGGCGTGGCGCAGATATTCCTCTTCGGAGCGGGCACGGGCGATCTCGGCCGCGGCGTTGGCGCGCGCGTCCTCCACCTGACGCCACGCGCGGTGCGCGGCGGCGACCTGGGCGGCCTGGGCGGCCAGCCCGGCGTAGGCGTCGAGCACGCCGCGGTGCGTCTGCGGGTTCAGCAGGCCGTGCGTGTCGAACTGGCCATGCACCTCCACCAGTTCCTCGCCCAGCCGCTTCAGCAGGCCGACACCCACCGCCTGGTCGTTGACCCAGGCGCGGCTGCGCCCGTCGGCGCTGACGGTCCGCCGGACCACCAGCCGTTCCTCCGGGTCGAGGCCCTGTTCCTTGAGGATGGCGAGCGCGGGATGGTCGCCCGACAGTTCGAACTCGGCCGTCACCGACGCCTGATCGGCGCCGTGGCGGACAAGGCCCGAATCGGCGCGCGCGCCGAGCGCAAGGCCCAGCGCGTCCAACAGGATGGACTTGCCCGCGCCGGTCTCGCCGGTCAGCACGCAGAGGCCCTTGCGGAAGCCCAGCCCGAGCCGCTCGATCAGGACGACGTCCCGAATCGTCAGCGACGCCAGCACGGATCGGCCTAGAACAGGGAGCTCCAGGCTTTGCTGATCCAAGACTTCTCGTTTCGCTCCGGACGCACGTTGGCGTCCACCAGCAGTGCGTAGCTGTCCGTGTACCATTCGCTGCCGGGGAAGTTGTGGCCAAGCACGGCGGCGGCGGTTTTCGCTTCGTCGGTGATGCCCAGCGCCAGATAGCACTCCACCAGCCGGTGAAGCGCCTCCGGCACATGGGAGGTGGTCTGGAAGTTTTCAATCACCGTGCGGAAACGGCCGATGGCGGCGGTGTACTGACCCTGGTTCAGGTAAAAGCGCCCGACCTCCATCTCCTTGCCGGCGAGGTGGTCGTAGGTCAGGTCGATCTTGATCTTGGCGTCGCGCGCGTACTGGCTGTCGGGGAAGCGGCGGACCACCTCCGACAGCGCGTCGAGCGCCATCCGCGTCATCCGCTGGTCGCGGCGCACGTCGGTGATCTGCTCGTAGTAGGACAGCGCCCGCAGATAATAGGCGTAGGAGACCTCCGGGCTGCCCGGATGGAGCTGGATGTAGCGGTCGAGCGCCAGGATGGCGTCGTCGTACTTCAGATCCTGGTAATGGGCGTAGGCGGCCATGATCTGCGCCTTCGCGGCCCATTCCGAATAGGGGTGCTGGCGCTCCACCTCGTCGAACAGCTTGGCGGCCGTCTGGAACCGATCATCCCGCATGGCGGCTTCCGCCTCTTGGTAGATCGTCTCGGCCGGACGCTCGACGTAGGTGTCCTCCGGCTTCGTGGAGGAGCAGGCGCTGAGGGCGGAGGCGAGGAGCAGGGCCGCGAGCGGCAGACGGGGAAGACGGCGGGGCATGATCGTCATAATGCTTTCAGGTTTGCCCCTATATAGCACGTGAAGGCGCGGACGCGGCAAGTCGCTTGGACGAATGAAATTTGGGCCATCTTGCATCGGTGTACGGGAAAGCCCCGTCACGCGAACAGCGCGTCGATGTCGGCCTGGCTGACATTGCCCGAAATCTGGCTGTCGGCGGGGCCGTGCAGTTCCAGATCATCGTCCATTTTGGTGACGGTCGGGGGCAGCGGCATCGCCTCGAACTCGCGCTTGTTCCAGTGGCTCATCATCGCGTCCACCCGTTCCTCGATGAAGGCGAGCGCGCGGACGACCTTGGTGATTCGCTGGCCGGTCAGGTCCTGGAAGTTGCAGGCCTCGTAGATGCGGACGATGACCTCGTTCATGTCGTTGACGCGGTCGCTGTGATACCCCTCGGGCAGCGACGACTTCAGCTCGTGAACGACCTCCTCCAGTTCCTCCGCGCAGGCCATGATGGAGTTGGTCGCGGCCTCCGTCGCGGAGACGACGGCGCTCAACTCCTGCGAGGCCTGCTGGAACTTGTCGTCCCCGGCCAGCGGGTGGCGGATGGCCGCCATTTCCACCTTGGTGGCCTTGATGCGGCCGGAGATGTCGGCGATTTCGACCTGGATGTGATCGATCTGCTTGGCGTCCATCGTCAGGAAGCGATCGAGCTTCGCCCCCAGATCGTCGATGGCGCGCATGACCTCGCTGTTGTCCACCGTCAGCGGGCCGACCGGCAGGGCCGGGACGGCGGACGCGTTCGCCGCGTCGTCGGCGTGGTAGGGATGACCGTTGCGGCGGGCCTTCTGAATCTCGGCCATGAAGGGCTTCGAGACATTCTTCATCCGGGCTCCGCCTTTCCTATGGGACGGCCGCGCGGCCGTCGTGTCGCCATATCCCGCCTGGGTTTAAGAACCCCTCGGCGGGTGACGATTTTCATAGCAAAATTTTCGCGGCATTTCGCCTAAAGATTTGTGACCTTTCCGCCTTCCTCAATCGCCGCCCACGGTTGTCGCGGGGTTACCCGAACAGGGCGTCGATGGCGGCCTGATCCAGCGGCACCGGGGGTTCGTTCGCCGCGGGCGGAGGGGCCGCGGCGGGTTTGGCCGATGGCTTCGGCGCGGGCTTCGGAACCGGCTTGGACGCCGCGGACGGAGGTTTCGGCACCGGCTTCTTGGCCGGGGGAGGCGGCGGCGGGGCCGGGGCGTCGAACAGGCTGTCGATGTCGGCCTGACTGGCCTGGACCGGCGCGGGCGCCGGGCTGTCGAACAGGCTGTCGATGTCGGCCTGGCTGGACTGGGCCCCGGCGGGCGCCGCCGGAGCGGGCTCCGGAGCAGCTGCCGGGGTCGGAGCCGGGGCCGGGCTGTCGAACATGCTGTCGACGTCGGCCTGGCTGACGCCTTGGCCGTCGAGCTGCGGGCCGTTCAGCAGATGCGCGTCGGGCCGCGTGTCGGTGTTGTCGGGCTGGATCTTGAGGCCCGCGAGCCCTTCCGTGCCCCAGATGTTGATCATGGCGTTGACGCGCTGCTCGATGTAGCGGAGCGCGTTCACCACCTTGCTGGTGCGCTGGCCGGTCAGGTCCTGGAACGAGCAGGCGGTGAAGATGTTGGTCACCTCCCCCTCGATCTCGGCGCAGAGGCCGGAGTCGGCACCGTCCGCGCGCAGCTTGCCGGAGAGATCCATCAGCCGTTCGGCCGCGTTCAGGATCTCGAAGGAAGCCCGCTCGGTGGAGATGACGATGGCGTCAAGCTCGTTGGTGGCCGACGTGATCTTGTCGCCGCCCCCGTCGGGGGGACGCAGGGCCGCGACTTCACGCCGCGCCTGTTCGATGGAGGCGGCCATCTCCATCAGCTCGCGGCGCAGCACCTCGACGTGCTTGGCCGCTTCGACCACTTGGTTCTGCCGATGCCAGGAGTTGCCGAACTCCACGAGCATCTTGCGCACCTCCTCCGCCGCGGCCCCATGGGCCCGGCGGTGGAAGCGGCGCAGGAAGGCGCGCCCCTTGGTGGTGCGGGCGATCGCCTCTTCGATCTGGTCGAACTCTTCCTCGGAAAGCTGCGGAAGCTGTTCCAAGCCAGCCACTCCTTACCCGCCGATAACGGCCTGAATCTTCTGCTTCAGCGTGTCGGCGTTGAACGGCTTGACGATGTAGTTGTTCACGCCGGCCTGCTTGGCCGCGATCACGTTCTCGGTCTTGCTTTCGGCGGTGACCATGATGAACGGGGTCGACGCGAGCTTGGCGTCCGCGCGGATTTCCTTCAGGAGCTGAAGGCCGGTCATCGGCTCCATGTTCCAGTCGGAAATGATGAGGCCGAACTTGCTCTCCCGCAGCTTCTGGAGGGCCGAGACGCCGTCGCCGGCTTCGTCGATGTCCGTGTAGCCGATCTGGGTCAGGAGGTTCCGCACGATGCGCCGCATGGTGGCATAGTCATCGACGACAAGGATCTTCATCTACGCGTCTCCGCATTCTTCCGTTGCTAGGCCCCGGCCCGGCGCTCAACCCGCCCGGCGCAAGGCGCTAGCGCGGCGGTCGAGGACTGGTTCCGACTTTGATGCCCTAAGTCTGCCGAAAAGTCATCCCTCTGAGACACAGTGCAGCACGCCCGTAAATTTCGAGTTACCAAACCGGCGAAAAACCGTTTGTAATCATACAACGGTCACGCCGGGGCAGCCCAAACGGACAGACACCGCGCCGGTTGCGGACCTTGCCAGATTTCACGCACAAACGCACGGGATGTTTTGCCGCCCTAGGGTTTACCAGCAGCCTTGGCGCGGCCCACCTTCCGAAGCTCCCCGTCACACGATGATCGGGGAGGTTGCCTGGCGCAGCCATTCCGCCACCGGAGGAGACAACTGCGGCTCCAGCGCCTCGCGCACACGGGCGTGGTAGGCGTTCAGCCAGGCGATCTCCTCCTGCGTCAGCAGGGTCGGCTCGATCAGGTTGCGGTCGATGGGGGCGAGCGTCAGCACCTCGAATCCCAGCATCGGCCGCTCCGCCATCGGCAGGTCGAGCGGCTGCACGACGATCAGGTTCTCGATGCGGATGCCGTAGGCGCCGGTCTTGTAGTAGCCGGGCTCGTTGGACAGGATCATGCCGGGCTGGAGCGCCACCGTGTTCGGCACCTTGGAGATCCGCTGCGGCCCCTCGTGCACGGACAGATAGCTGCCGACTCCGTGGCCGGTGCCGTGGTCGTAGTCCAGCCCGACCGACCACAGCGGCAGGCGCGCCAGCGCATCGAGCTGGGAGCCGGTGGTGCCGCGCGGGAAACGCGCCGTGCTGACGGCGATGTGGCCCTTCAGCACCAGGGTGAACCGCTCCTTCATCTCCGGCGACGGGGCGCCGATGGCGATGGTGCGCGTCACGTCCGTGGTGCCGTCGCGGTACTGGGCGCCGCTGTCCAGCAGGAACAGGCTGCCCGGCTCCAGCCGGCGGTCGGTGGCCTCCGACACGCGGTAATGGACGATCGCGCCGTTGGGGCCGGCGCCGGAAATCGTTTCGAAGCTGAGCCCGCGGAAGCGGTCGTTCGCCTTGCGGAAGTCGAGCAGGCGTTCGGCCGCCGCGATTTCGGTGACGGTGCCCTTCGGCGCCTCCTCCGACAGCCAGTGCAGGAAGCGGACGAGCGCCGCCCCGTCGCGGGCGTGCGCGGCGCGGGTGCCGTTCAACTCCGCCTCGTTCTTGCAGGCCTTGGGCAGCGCGCAGGGGTCGGGGTCGCGCTCGATCCGGGCGCCGGCCTGATGCAGCCGGTCGAAGATCCAGGCGGAGGTGGAGGCCGGGTCGGCCATGACCTTGCGCCCGCTCCGCCCCAGCGCGTCGAGTGCGTCGCCAAGATCCTCGGGGGGGCGCACGGCGACCTGATTGCCGAGGTGCGCCTCGACGCCCGGCGCCAGCTTGCGGCGGTCGATGAACAGGTCCACCGCGCCGTCGTCCTTGAGGATCGCGAAGGACAGGGGCAGCGGCGTGCAGGGCACGTCGGCGCCGCGCAGGTTCAGCAGCCACGCGATGGAATCCGGCTGGGTCAGCACCACGGCGCCGATTCCGGCGCCCGCCAGATCCCCGGCGATCCGCGCGCGCTTGTCGGCTGGGGTGACGCCGGCGAAGGCGACGCTCTGCGCTTCCACCGGGGCCAGCGGCGGCGGCGGCTGGTCGGCCCACACCGCGTCCACCGGGTTGTCGGCGCAGGGCACCAGCGTCAGGCCGGCGCGCTCGAACTGCTGGCGGGTCTTCTCCACCCAGCCGACCGTGTGCAGCCACGGGTCGTAGCCGAACCGCCCGCCCTGGGGCAGCGCACCCGCCGCCCAGTCGACCAGCGGATCGTCCACGAGGTGCATGTATTCGTACAGGTCCCGCGACACCTCGGCCTGGACCTGGAGCGTGTAGCGCCCGTCCACGAAGACCGCCGCGCGCTCCGCCGCCACCACGGCGTGCCCGGCCGAGCCGGTGAAGCCGGTCAGCCACGCCAGACGCTGGGCGCGCGGGGGGACATACTCGCCCTGGTGCTCGTCGCCGCGCGGCACGATGAAACCGTCCAGGTTCCGGCGCCGCAGCACGGCGCGCAGATCCGCGAGGCGGCCGGCGTAGTCCGGCGCCCGCGCGACGGCGTGGGCGGCCCCCATCTCCCGCTTCAGCGCGCGGAGCTGGGCGGCGAGATCCTCCGGCAGGTTCTCCCCGACGAGGACCAGCCAGGCGTCGGGATCCATCGCCTCCGGTGCGGCGAGCACACCCGCCACGAGATCGCGGATCTCGGCGGCCGAGCGGGACAGGCCCGCCCCTTTCAGAAGCTGCTCCAGGGTTTCGTCGCCGCGGTAAGCGCTGGACACGGGACCTGATCCTCATGCGGTGAAGTCGTCGCCGACAGGCTAGGCAGGGACGCTCCGCGGCGCAAGCGCGTGAAAGGGCGTAGGCGGGAGAGAGGTCGCCACCAAGACACCAAGGCACCAAGAATCCTCGATCAGGTCAGCCCGGGCTGCCGGTCCGCGCACAAGGCCAGCGCACCGACCTTGGTGTCTTGGTGGTGAAACAAACCCCTTTTCTACAGCCCGGTGTCCTCCGGCAGGCCCAGCCGGTCCAGGACGCGTTTGCGCGCCTGCCCGCGTTCGACGTCGGAGACGTGGAGCAGGCCGCCGATGCGGCGCAGAAGGTTGGCTTCCAGGTCGTTCAACTCGCCATCGGCGTAGGCGACTTCCCACAGCATCTCGATGATCCAGAGGCGCTGGTCGGGCGGGCAGCGGTCGTTGATGACGCTGACGTAGCGGTAATAGGGCGATGCGCCTTCCGTGTCGAACACGGCGGCGGACAGCAGGTCCTGCGCCTCTTCCTCCGTCAGGTTGAAGTGGCGGCGGGTGACCTCAAGGATGCGGTTCCGTTCCGCCGCCGAAATGGTGTTGTCGGTGCGCGCCGCTTCGACCAGCAGGGCGGCCGCCGCGGCCTGAAGGGTCTCGCCGTCGGCGTCGCCAGAGTCGGTATCTTGGAACAGCGCCCTGATCCGGTTCAGCATCGGTCCTCCGCACATCCATGTCTTTCCGGAAGAACATGGGCATTCCTTCCGAAAGAAACATGGCGCGCGGAGGGGCAATGACCAGATTGGGTCAGGCCTTGCCGGCCTTTCTCTTCGGCCGCTTCATCACAAGGGTGGTCCATTCGCCGACCGGTAGGCGGGCGACGAGGTGCAGGCCCTGGGTGCGGTGGGCCTGGATGACGTGCCGTTCCTGCCGGTTCAGCAGGCCGGCCAGCACGCAGTAACCACCGCGCTTCAGATGGCTTTTCAGCTGCGGCGCCATGCGGGCCAGCGGGCGGGCCAGGATGTTGGCGGTGATCAGGCCGTAGGGCTTGTGCCGGCCCACGATGGGGGTGTGGTAGCCGTCGCCGCCCTGCGAGCGGATGCGGGACTTCACCCCGTTGAGCGCGGCGTTGACGCGGGTGACGCGCACCGCCTCCGGGTCGATGTCCACGGCGGTGACGGGGACGCCCCAGCGCTTGGCGACCGCCAGAGCCAGGATGCCCGACCCGCAACCCATGTCGAGCGCCCCACCCCGCCCGCCGCGCGGCAGCGCAAAGCGCCGCGCCAGCCGGTCGAGCGCGAGCAGGCAGCCCTTGGTCGAGCCGTGCTCCCCCGTGCCGAAGGCGGTCGCGGCGTCGACCTGCAACGGGATGCTGCCGGCCGGCACGATGCCTTCGTGGTGCGAACCGTGCACGAAGAAGCGCCCGGCCTGGATCGGCGGAAATCCCTGGTAGCTGTGCGACACCCAGTCGATGGAGGGCAGTTCCTCGATGATCAGCTTCGGCTCGGGCAGGCCCATCGCCTCGGCCAGCACGGCGACGCGGGCATTCAGGCGCGGCTCGTCCGGCTGGCCGTACAGCGTCGCCTCCACCAGCCAGTTGCCGCCCTCCTCCAGTTCGAACGTCGACACCGCGTCGGCGTGATCGCCCACGGCATCCGCGAAGGCGGGGGCATGGGCCTCGGGAACGACAAGCGCGATGCGCCAGAGCTTGGTGCGGGACATGGGAACAGTCAGCTTTCCGGGATTACGTCGCAACGGCCAGGGTTTTACCACCAAGACACTAAGACACAAAGATTTTCACAAAGAGGCCCCGGCGCATCAAAGCACCATGCGCCGGACACCGTCTTTGAAACGGGGCACATTGAAGTTGATCAAGAATCCCAGGCGATGTCCGGTCATCTTCAAGTAGGTCAGCAGCTGCGCCTCATACACGGGCAAGGATCGCTCAACCGACTTGATCTCGATCACGATTGAGTTTTCCACCAGGAGATCAATCCTGAAGCCCTCGTCGATCCGAATCTCATCGTAATAGACAGGAACGGCCAACTGGCGTTTGGTCGAGAATCCACGTTTGGACAATTCGTAGGCGAGGCACGTCTCATAAACGGATTCAAGAAGGCCAGGTCCGAGCCGGCTATGAACAGTGTAGGCGGCATCCACCACATCGCGCGATAAGGCGTTCAGCGCGGTGGGCACGGACGGTTCCAATTGGGAACACCCTTTGTGAAAATCTTTGTGCCCTTTGTGTCTTTGTGGTGAACCCTCGTCAACAGCGAATACCCGCCAACGTCCAGCACTCCCCTCACCGCCCGGACAGGCGGTCCGCGATGTCGTGCATGCCCTGTTCGCGCAGGATGGCCTGGCGGTGGCGGATCAGGCGGCGGGCGAGCGCCTTTTCGGTGTCGGCGCCGCCCAGCAGGCGCCCCAGCCCGTCCTTCAGGCGGTTGGCGACCTGATCGGCCAGCAGGGCCTCCGACCTCGGTTCGCGGCGGTCGAGCGGCTGGGCGCTGTTCAGCGATTGGCGGATGCGGTCCACCAGGACGGCGCGGCAGCAGGGGGCGCGACCGTGCCGGATCAGTTCGCCGATGCGGACGAGCAGCGCACCGGCCAGCTCGTCGCTGGGATCGGGATCGCGGCCGAGGATATGGTCGGCCAACACGCACAGCCCCATGGCGAGGTTGGGCTGCGCGCCCAGCAGATCCTTCACCACGTCGGCCGAGCCCAGCGCGTCGGCCATCACCCCGTCGAGCAGGGCGAGGTGCCGCGGCTGCGTGTCGTCCGCGATCATGGCGAGAAGCATGTCCAGCTTGCCCACCAGTGAATTGCGGTCGGCCAGATGCACGGTCAGCTGGCCGAGGAAGGCGGCGTCGTGCCCCTCCTCCCCCACCATCGCGTCGAGGCCGGCGCTGAAGCCCGGCAGGTCGCGCGGATCGAAGACCGGCAGATGCTTGCGCGCGGCCTGGAACTCGCGCGCCCGGGCCATGACCACCTCGGCGAAGGCGCGCAGGTCGCGCACCCGCGCGGGAACCGCCGTGCCGTGCAGGTCGGCGTGGTGGCGGGCCACCGCGTGGATGGCGGCGCCCAGCAGCATGCCCTGCTCGTCCAGCTTGCGGACGTAGGTCCAGGCGTACAGAAGCTCGGTCGGGGTGATGCGGTACTTGTCGAGGAAATTGCGCAGCAGGCGCCCGATCACCACGCGGGAGTCGAAGCCGTACAGGTCGTCGGCGTTCAGGCAGAAGGGCGCCCCCTCCGCCGTGCCGCCGAGCAGCAACGGCTTTTCCTTCACCACCGGCACCGTCTTCTCGAAGATGACGGTCTCCAGCGACATGCCGGCGAAGGTCCGGTACTTGAAGACCTTCACCTCCTCCACGCCGCCCATGGTCATCTGCGCGCGGGCGCAGGACAGGGCTGCCAACTCATCCAGAAAGGTGGCTTCGATCACCCAGCGGCCTTCGCGGCGGATCTGGACTTCGAAGCTGTTGACGTTTTTGGACTTGCCGAACACGGGTTGGATTCCAGACGGATTTCCTCAACTCTGAAGCGCTGTATACCCGTTGGCAAGGCCCTTGGCTGTGATCTCCGTCACGCGGCCCGATCACCCCCCTGTCACCCCGCCTTTTCGGCGGGCACCACGAAGCTGTCCATCACCTTCTTCACGCCCGCGTGGTCGAAGTCGATCTCCAGCTTGTCCTGCTCGACCGCCGTGACCGTCCCGTAGCCGAATTTCTGGTGGAACACCCGCGCCCCCTTGGGGAACGGCGCGTTCGGCCGGGCGCGCGGCTCGACGTGGTAGGCGCCGCCGTCGAGCGTGATCGTGCGCGGGGCCGGCGGCTGCTGGCGGGACGCGCCGCGGAAGGCGGAGAAGCCCGGCGAATCGCGGAAGCTCCCTCCCCCGCCGTAACCGCCGCCATGGCCTGCCCCGCCGCCGGGGTAGAGGCCGCTCGCCGCCTCCGCCTCCACGTCGTCGCCGGGAAGTTCGTCGACGAAGCGCGAGGGGATGGCGCTGACCCAATTGCCGTAGAGGCGGCGATTCGCCGCATGGCTGATGTAGGCGCGCTTGCGCGCGCGGGTCAGCCCGACGTAGGCGAGGCGGCGCTCCTCCTCCAGGCCGGCGATGCCGGTCTCGTCCAGAGCGCGCTGGTTGGGGAACACGCCCTCCTCCCAGCCGGGCAGGAAGACCATGTCGAACTCCAGCCCCTTGGCGCCGTGCAGGGTCATCACCGTGACCTGATCGGTGCCCGCGGCCTCGGCGTTTTCCATCACCAGCGCGACGTGCTCCAGGAAGCCCGACAGGTTCTCGAACTCCGCCATGGCGGTGATCAGTTCCTTCAGGTTTTCCAGCCGGCCGGGCGCTTCGGGCGTCTTGTCCTCCTGCCACATGCGGGTGTAGCCGGATTCGTCCAGGATCGCGCGCGCCAGATCCGTGTGCGGCACCGTGGACATCATCGTGCGCCAGCGGAAGAAGTCCTGGAGCAGAGCGCGCACGGTGGAGCGCACCTTGGGCTTCAGCTCGTCCGTCTCGGTCAGCGCCCAGCCGGCCTCGGTCAGCGGCACGCCGCGCCCGCGGGACGCCTGGTAGAGGCATTGCAGGGCCGCCGGCCCGATGCCGCGCTTCGGCACGTTGATGATGCGCTCGAAGGCGAGGTCGTCGTCGGGCGAGTGCACGACCCGGAAATAGGCCAACGCGTCGCGGATTTCCTGCCGTTCGTAGAAGCGCGGGCCGCCGATCACACGGTACGGCAGGCCCAGCGTGATGAAGCGCTCCTCGAACTCGCGGGTCTGGAAGCCGGCGCGGACCAGCACGGCGATCTGCGACAGCGGCACGCCCTGGCGCTGCAACGCCTCGATCTCGTCGCCGACCCAGCGCGCCTCCTCCTCGCCGTCCCAGACGCCGCGCACGCGCACCGGGTCGCCGCCGTCCGACTGCGTCCACAGCGTCTTGCCGAGCCGCCCCTTGTTGTTGGCGATCAGGCCGGACGCCGCGGCCAGGATGTGGCCGGTGGAGCGGTAGTTCTGCTCCAGCTTGATGATCCGGGCGCCGGGGAAGTCGGTTTCGAAGCGCAGGATGTTGCCGATCTCCGCACCGCGCCAGGCGTAGATCGACTGATCCTCGTCGCCCACGCAGCAGATGTTCTTGTGCGCCTGGGAGAGGATGCGCAGCCAGAGATACTGCGCCACGTTGGTGTCCTGATACTCGTCCACCAGCACATATTTGAATTTGCGGTGGTATTCGGCCAGGACGTCCGGGTGTTTCTGGAAGATGGCGAGGTTGTGCAGAAGAAGATCGCCGAAGTCGCAGGCGTTCAGCGTGCGCAGGCGTTCCTGATACTGGCGGTAGAGCGAGACCACGCGCCCCCCGGCCACGTCGCCGCCGTCGGCCTCGCCCAGCCGGTCCGGCGTCAGCCCGCGGTCCTTCCAGCGCTCGATCACGCCCAGCACCTGACGCGCCGGCCATTTCTTGGAGTCGATGTTCTCCGCCTCCAGCAGTTGCTTGATCAGGCGGATCTGGTCGTCGGTGTCGAGGATGGTGAAGTTGGACTTCAGCCCCACCAGCTCCGCGTGGCGGCGCAGGATGCGCGCGGCCAGCGCGTGGAAGGTGCCCAGCCACCAGCCCTCCGGCTCGATCCCCACCAGATGGGCGACGCGCTCGCGCA
>JAEZPL010000067.1 GCA_023413605.1 Pseudomonadota bacterium | reverse complement strand
CCGCCGCCCTGGGCACTGGCCTGATAGGTCAGCGCCGAATAGAGCTGGTTCGGGCAATGGTCGATCCACTCCCGCAGCCGGTCGCCACCCTCCTCCCGGAACGCCTCCTGCATCAGCGTGCCGTATTTCAGGATCACGACGTCCCAGCCGAAGGCGCGGAAAATGTGCTCGAACCGCTCCCACAGGCCTTCGCGGATCACGGCGTCCAGGCTCTGGCGGTTGTAGTCGACGATCCACCACGTGTTGCGCAGGCCGTGCTTCCAGCCCTCCAGCAGGGCTTCGAAGATGTTGCCCTCGTCCATCTCGGCGTCGCCGACCAGCGAGACCATGCGGCCTTCCGGCAGATCCTTCGCCCAGCCCTTGGCCTTCAGGTAATCCTGCACCAGCGAGGCGAACAGCGTCTGCGCCACGCCCAGCCCGACCGACCCCGTGGAGAAGTCCACGTCGTCCACGTCCTTGGTGCGCGACGGGTAGGACTGCGCGCCCTTGTAGCCGCGGAAATTCTCCAGCTTCTCGCGCGTCTGGTTGCCCAGCAGATATTGGATCGCGTGGAAGATCGGACTGGCGTGCGGCTTCACGGCCACCCGGTCCTCCGGCCGCAGGGACGCGAAGTACAGCGCCGTCATGATCGTGGACAGAGAGGCCGACGACGCCTGATGCCCGCCGATCTTCAACCCATCCACATTGGGGCGGACGTGGTTGGCGTTGTGGATGGTCCAGGACGCAAGCCAGAGAACCTTGCGCTCCAACTCCTGCAGGCAGGCGAGATCGGCGTGGTTCGGACTGGACGCGGCCATGGTGTCACCCTTTCACGGTCAGGCGGTCGATGATTGGCTGAGCGTATCATTTGGGGGTTGGCATATGTTTGCGAACTGGTGCCGAAGGCGGTGCCGCTTTAGCATCGGATGGCGTGTTTTCGACGAAGGCGACATCGGATGCCAAAAATCAAACTCGACCGGATCGACCGGAAGATTCTGAGCCTGTTGCAGCAGGACAGCCGCCAGCCCAACAACGAACTGGCGGAACGGGTCGGCCTGTCGCCCTCGCCATGCCTGCGCCGGGTGAAGGCGCTGGAGGACTCCGGGGTCATCACCCGCTATGTCGCGCTGGTGGATCCGGCGGCGGTGGATCTGCCGGTCAACATCTTCATCAGCGTCAGCCTGGAACGGCAGGTGGAGGAGCGGATCGATGCCTTCGAAAGCGCCGTGATGAACCTGCCGGAGGTGCTGGAGTGCTACCTGATGACCGGCGACGCCGACTATCTGCTGCGCGTGGTCGTGCCGGACCTCGCCAGCTACGAACGCTTCCTGAAGGAGCATCTGACGCGCATCCCCGGAGTGGCGAACATCCGGTCGAGCTTCGCCCTGAAGCAGGTGCGCTACCGCACGGCGCTGCCGCTGGGCCATCTGACGGGGTGAGGGGCAGCCCTGCATTCCGCCATGAGGAAAAACCGCGCCCTGCGCTGGACGGCGGGGACGCCGGCATGCTCTGACGACCCCCGTCCGTCACCGCACACCGGGAGCCTTCGATGACCTCGCCCGCAACCTCCGTCATTCTCGTCCATGGCGCCTTCGCGGACGGATCCGCCTGGAACCGGGTGATTCCGCTGTTGCAGGCGCAGGGGCTGGAGGCGATCGCGGTGCAGAACCCGCTGACCTCTCTGGACGAGGACGCCGCCCACGTGCAGCGCGCCATCGACCGGGCCAAGGGGCCGGTGGTGCTGGTCGGGCATTCCTGGGGCGGGGCGGTCATCACCCAGATCGGCAACCAGGACAAGGTGAAGGCGCTGGTCTATGTCGCCGCATTCGCACCCGCCATCGGGCAGTCGCCCAACGACACGCTGAAGCCGTTCCCGCCGTCGCCCGGCCTGTCGAGCGTGTCCGTGGATCGCGCGGGCTACCTGTTCCTGTCGGCGGACAGCCTTGCAAAGAACTTTGCGCAGGATTTGCCGGCGGACGAGACGGCCCTGCTGGCCGCGACCCAGGGACCGTGCGCCGCCACCTGCTTCCGCACCCGCGTCACCGCCGCCGCGTGGGAGCACAAGCCGTCCTGGTACGTCGTCGCTAGCCAGGACCGCATGCTGCCGCCCGCCTTCCTGCGTGCCACCGCGGAGCGCATCGGCGCCCGGACGGTCGAGGTCGGGTCGAGCCACATCCCCCACGCCTCCAGGCCGGAGGCGGTCGCGGCGGTGATCATCGAGGCGGCGCAAACCGCCTGAACCGGGGCGTCGGGCGCTACCGCCGCCCGCCTTGGTCTTTGCGCAAGTCCGCCGATCTGTGGAACGGATCGGGCGCCCGCCGGTTCAGCCCACTGCGACCGGAACAGGAGACTGCGCATGCAGACGATCCCCGTTGGCGCCCGGGGCAGCGTCACGCTGCTGGTGACGCCCGAGCATCTCGCGATCCGCGTCAAGGACGCGATTCTGCCGCCGGTGTTCGCCACGCCGGTCATGGTCCTGATCATGGAAAACGCGGCGCTGGCCGCGATCCGCCCGTACCTGGAACCGGGCGAGAGCGCCGTTGGCACCGCCATCGAAGTGCGCTACGTCGCGGCCACCCCGCAGGGGCACCGGGTCACCGCCGAGGCGGAGGTGATCGCGGTCGAAGGGCGCACAATCCGGTTCAGGGTGAGTGCCCGCGACGAGATCGAGGAGATCGGCAACGGCACGCACGAGCGGATGGTGGTCGACCTCGACCGCCTCAACAAACGCCTTGCGGCAAAAAGCCGTTGAACAAACCAGCCCGAAGGAGGAACCCGACGATGACCGCCATCCGAACCTTCCGCGCCGCCCTCCCGTTCGCCCTAATGGCGGCCCTGTTTGCCGGTCCCGCCGCCGCGCAGCCGGCAAATCCCCAAGGACAGGGGGGCGGCATGATGCTTCATGGGCAGGGCTCCGGCATGCCGCATGACGGACAGCGGATGCAGGCCATGCCCAACGATCCGGCCTCGCAGGCCTACATGCAGGGCATGCAGAAGATGAACCGCGACATGCACAAGCCCATGATCGGCGACGCCGACCAGGACTTCGCCCGGATGATGGTGGCGCATCACCAGGGCGCCATCGACATGGCCCGCGTCCAACTCCAGCACGGGTCCGATCCCACGCTGAAGGCCATGGCGCAGAAAGTCGTCGACGACCAGACGCGGGAAATCCAGCAGCTTCAGGACTGGATGAAGCAGCACCCGGCCAAGTCGGTTGCCAAATAGGCCCGAACTCTTGATTGCAGGGGAGGTGCGGCATGGACCGCTTTACCGGTGGTTGCCTGTGCGGAGACGTCCGCCTTGTGGCGTCGGGGCGCCCATACCGGGTCGGCCTCTGCCATTGTCTCGACTGCCGCAAGCACCATGGAGCCCTTTTCCACGCGTCCGCGATTTTTCCTCAGGATGCGGTGACGATTGAAGGAGAAACGCGCGACTACAACGGGCGGTTCTTCTGCCCCCGCTGCGGCTCGTCCGTTTTCTCGCGCACCGCGGATGAAATCGAAGTGAACCTGGGTTCCCTGGATGCTCCGGACCAGATGAAACCAACTTATGAAAATTGGGTCGTTCGCCGCGAGTCCTGGCTGCCTCCGTTTCCGCTCACCAGACGATACGACCGCGACCGAGAGTCTTCGGGGCGTTTCGAGGAGTAGGTGGCCCGGAGATCTCGCCGGGATTGGTGGCCTTCGGACAGGGCAGGGCGGGTTGTCTCATCCCCTCCGGGGGATAGGAGTTGGCGCATGAGCCACGCGAACAATCCTGGGCTGAAGAACCGTCCGCGCCGGGCCGAAGCGCACCTCGCCACCATCACCCGCATGGTGGAGGAGGGGCGGGACGGCATCGGCATCGCCCAGCAGCCTCAGGCCGTCATCAAGGACCTGGAGAAGGCGAAGAACGTCCTGATCCTCGACCACATCGACGGTCATCTGGAAGAAATCGTCGGCCCGATGCCGTGCGAGGATCGCGACCGCCTCGTCAAACTGCACGAAATCGCGAAGTATTTGTATGGCCGATTATTTTCAGGAGCCTGCCATGCACTCCCACTCCATCGATCCGTGGCGGCACGAGCACGTCTTCCTGGGCGAGCACCACGACCGCAACGAGCGGCGCATCTGGATCGTGGTCGCGCTGACCTTGGCGATGATGGTCGGCGAGATCGTCGGCGGCACCGTTTTCGGCTCCCTGGCGCTGGTCGCCGATGGCTGGCACATGTCCACCCACGCGGCGGCGCTGGGCATTTCGGCGCTGGCTTACCTCTACGCGCGGCGGCACGTCCGCAGCGACCGCTTTGCCTTCGGCACCGGGAAGCTCGGCGAACTGGCGGCCTTCGCCAGCGCCATCATCCTGGCGATGATCGCGCTGCTGATCGGCTATGAAAGCGTGGTGCGGCTGTTCAACCCGTTGCCCATCGCCTATGGGGAAGCCATCGCCATCGCGGTGCTGGGCCTTGTCGTCAACCTCGGCAGCGCGTGGCTGCTGGGCGGTGACCATCACCACGGGCACCAGCACGGCCATGCTCATGCCCACGACCGTGACCACGACCATGGGCATCATTCCCACGGTGGGCATTCACACAGTGCGCATTCCCATGGCGGGCACCATGGACGCGACCTGAACATGCGCTCGGCCTACATCCACGTCCTGGCCGACGCGGCGACCTCGGTGCTCGCCATCGTGGGTCTTCTGGCGGCGGGCCTGTTCGGGTGGACCTGGATGGATCCGGTCGTCGGCCTTGTCGGCATGGCCGTCATCCTGGTCTGGGCCTACGGCCTGATCCGCGATACCGGGGCGGTGCTGCTCGACACGATGCCGGACCCGGCGCTGGTGGCTGCGGTGCGGACGACGCTGGAGGCGGACGGCGACCGCGTGACCGACCTGCACCTGTGGCGCGTCGGCCCCGGCCATCTGGCGGCCATCGTCGCGCTGGTCTCCGACAATCCGAAGCCGGCCGCCGCGTACAAAGCCCGCATAGCCCATCTGGAAGCGCTGAGCCACGTCACGGTGGAGGTTGCGTGGTGCGCGGACGGCCGGTCCGGGCATCACCCCCACCCCCGCCACGCGGCCTGACGGGACTTCTGGACCTGCATCCCGGACCCGCATCCCGGACCCGCATCGATGTCGCTCCGTTCCATTCCCGGCAGCGTGGTCGCGCTGGGGTTCGTCAGCCTGTTCATGGACATCTCGTCGGAGATGATCCACAGCCTGCTGCCGGTGTTCCTGGTGTCCGTGATTGGGGCCAGCGCGTTGTCGGTCGGCTTTCTGGAGGGAATTGCGGAGGCCACGGCCTCCATCACCAAGATCTTCTCCGGCGTCATCAGCGATTGGGTGGGGCGGCGCAAGCCGCTGCTGCTGCTGGGCTATGGCATGGCCGCGCTGACGAAGCCGGTCTTCCCGCTGGCCGGCACATTGGGCGCGGTGCTGGCCGCCCGCTTCCTTGACCGCATCGGCAAGGGCATCCGCGGCGCGCCCCGCGACGCCCTGGTGGCCGAAGTGACGCCGCCGGACCTGCGCGGCGCGGCCTTCGGCCTGCGGCAGTCGATGGACACAGTGGGAGCCTTCGCCGGCCCGGCCCTGGCGATGCTGCTGATGGTGCTGAGCGGCGACGACTTCCGCCTTGTGTTCTGGGTCGCCGTCATCCCGGCCTTCATCGCGGTCGCGGTCATCGTTTTCGCCGTGCGGGAACCCGCCGCGGAGCCGTCCGCCGAGCCGCGGCGCTTTCCCATCCGGCGCAGCCAGCTTCGGCGGCTGGACGCGGTCTACTGGGGCGTCGTCGCTCTGGCCTCGGTGATGACGCTGGCGCGCTTCAGCGAGGCCTTTCTGCTGCTGCGCGCCCAGAGCGTCGGGGTGGAGGACGCCTACGCGCCGCTGGTGCTGATCGTCATGAACATCGTCTATGCGGCGTCGGCCTACCCGCTGGGGCGGCTGGCCGATCGGCTGGACCGGCGCAACCTGCTGGCGCTCGGCGTCGGGCTGCTGATCCTGGCCGATCTGGTGCTGGCCGCCGCGGGAGCCCCCTGGACCGTGCTGGCGGGGGCCGCGGTCTGGGGGCTCCACATGGGCGCCACGCAGGGGCTGCTCGCCGTCTTCGTCGCCGACGCGGCCCCCAAGGACCTGCGGGGCACGGCCTTCGGCCTGTACAATCTGGTTACGGGCGTCGCCCTGCTGGCGGCCAGCGCCCTGGCGGGGGCGCTCTGGACCCTCGTCGGGCCGGCTGCCACCTTCCTGGCGGGGGCCGCCTTCTCGGCGGTGGCGATGCTCGGCCTTCTGATGATCGCGCCCCGGAAGGCGTCGGCGTAGGCCGATGCTTCCTCAGTGGGCCATGCCCTGCATCGCCTTGCGGCAGGAATCCTCGCAACGCCGGCATTCCTCGGCGCAAATGCGGCAATGCTGGTGCATCTGCGCGTGGCGCTCGCATTCCTCCGCGCACAGGCGGCAAGCGGTGGCGCACGCCTCCAGCATGGCGCGGATCACCGCCTCGTTGGATCCGCTGCGGCGTGTGGCCACGGCGCCGGTGGCTTGGCAGACGTCGGCGCAGTCCATGTTCAGGCGGATGCACTGAACCAGCTCGGCCACCTTGTCCTCGCCGAGGCAGGCGTCGGCGCAAGTGGTGCAGGTCTGTGCGCAGTCGTAGCATTCCTCGATGCAGCGGATGAGCGCGTCGTTGGTGTTTCCGCGGACGTGCGGATGGGTGCTGATCATTTCTCGGGCGTGCATGGAAAGCCTCCGATGACTGGTGACGGGCGTCGGGATGCGACGCCCCAGGCCTGAGAACAGGCGCCCGCCACGATGGTTCGGCCAATTCGATGGCTTCGGGAATGGCGACAGGCCGTGGGCAAACTCCAGAGGCGTGTCGGAGTCCCGCTCGCGACCGTGCCGCATCGCCTGCGCAGGCTCGTGCTGGCCGATCCGGTCATCCAGGAGCTCACCCCGCCCGGCTGCAGGCTGGCCTCTGGTGCGGAGCCGGGTTACAAGCGCTTGGCGACGAGTTTGGGGACGGTGGCTGGTGTTCAACGAGACTGTGGATTTGGCCGTCCTCATCCTGGCCGTGGCCACCCTGTATGCGGCCGTTGGGCAAGCGGGTGCGTCGGGATATCTGGCCGTGATGGGCATCGTCGGCCTGGATCCTGCGATGATGAAGCCCACCGCGCTTGCGCTGAACCTGCTGGTCGCCGGCATCGGCACTGTGCATTTCGCGCGTGCGGGTCTGTTCGAGTGGCGGAGCTTCTACCCGTTCGGCATCCTCGGAATGCCCTTCTCGTTCGTCGGCGGCATGCTGCACCTGCCGACCCACCTCTACTATCCGGTGGTCGGCTGCATCCTGCTCGCGGCGGCGCTGGAACTGGCGCGATCCACATGGGCCGCACGCGGAATGGCCGGGGGAGTGGAGGCAGGCCCGCCCCCGTTCATTCCGGCGCTCGCCAGCGGGGCCGCCATCGGCTTCCTGTCCGGGATGACCGGCACGGGCGGCGGGATCTTTCTCGCCCCGCTGATCCTGCTCATGGGGTGGGTCGACACCCGCCGCGCTGCGGCCGTGTCCGCCGCCTTCAACCTTATGAACTCCGCGGCGGCCCTGGCCGGGACCTGGACGACCTTCGCCACCCTGCCACCGGCCCTGCCGTGGTGGCTGGCGGCGGCTGGTGTCGGCGGCGTAGCCGGTGCTTGGATGGGCAGCCGCCATCTGCCGACCGCGACGCTGCGGTACCTGCTCTCGGCAATCCTCGCCTTGTCCGGCATGAAGATGCTGGTCACCTGACACCGCCGGGATCGCCCTTGGACCGGTCGCGGCCCCGGCATCGCGATGCCTGAGCTGTTGGCGTCCCGAGCCCGCCGGACGTCAGGTTTGCGCGCCTCGCGGCCCCATCAGCACGATGGTGGCGCCGACCAGGCACAAGGCCGCGCCGGTCAGGTCCCAGCGGTCCGGCCGCTGCCCTTCGACAAGCCACAGCCACGCCAGGGACGCGGCGATGTAGACGCCGCCGTAGGCCGCATACGCCCGCCCGGCGAAGTCGGCGTCAATGCGGGTGAGCAACCACGCGAACGCCGCCAGGCTCGCCAGCCCGGGGATGAGCCAGAGCGGCGACTTGTCCAGGCGCAGCCACGCCCAGAAGGCGAAGCAACCCGCGATCTCGCCGATCGCCGCGGCGGTGTAGACGGCCAGCGCGCTCATGGGTGGTCACCCTGTTCGCCATCATGCGGGGACAACGCTTCGATGATCCGGCAGTCCGCCATCCGCCCTCCGCTCCGGCACTGGTGGGCCAAGCGGTCCAGTTCGTCCCGCAGGCGCTGAAGGTCGGCGATCTTGCGCTCGACCTCATGAAGCTGTTCAAGGACGAGCGCGTCCACCTCGCCGCACGGCCGGTCCGGCTGGTCCGCCAGTTCGAGCATCGCCCGGACCGTTTCCAGCGGGAACCCGAGGTCGCGCGCGCGCCGGACGAAGGACAACCGCCGGAGATGCTCGGCGTCATAGCTGCGGTAGTTTCCCGCCGTGCGCGCGGGCTCCGGCAGAATGCCGATCTGCTCGTAGAAGCGGATGGTTTCCGGTTTCGTGCCGGTCGCCTTTCCCAGTGCCCCAATCGACAGCCCGGATTTTTCCGGCATAAGGCCTTGACCCTCTAGTTGCTAGAAGGTCCATCCTACCGGACAGTCGGCGTGATCGCAGCATCCAATGCGGCGTGCAGCCCCTGTACCGGTTGGAGGTCCTTATGCAGGAGATGATTTCGGCGCGGGCCGCCGACGCGGGCAAGCAGGCCCTGCGCTACAAGGTGGCGGGCATGGACTGCCCAAGCTGTGTCAGCAAGGTGGAGACGGCGCTGCGCCGTGTTCCCGGCGTCGCTGATATCGGCCTCAACTATCATTCGCAAATCCTCAAGCTGACGCTGGATGAGACGACGACGTCCCGGTCGACGGTCGAAGGGACGATCCGCGGCCTCGGCTATGGCGTCGAGGCCCTCGGTGATCTGCGCATCGTTGCCGATGGCCGCGCCGGTGACGTGGACGAGGCGCCCGATTCCGAAGAACGGCGCTGGTGGGGCACCCCCAAGGGCAGGCTGACCATCCTCATCGGTGTCCTGGTCGTAGCGGGTTATCTGGTGTTGTGGCTCGCCCCAGCCCTGGAGAGCTTTGCGCTTGTTCCCGCCGCCCTAGTTGGTCTGACCGTGTTCGGTCGCCGTGCCATCCGGCTTGCCCGCGCCGGGACCCCCTTCAGCATCGAGATGCTGATGTCGGTGGCCACCGCGGGCGCTCTCGTCATCGGCGAGACGGCCGAAGCGGCCGTGGTCGTTCTCCTCTTCGCCATCGGCGAACTCCTGGAAGGCGTGGCCGCGGGCACCGCCCGGTCCGGCATCAAGGCCCTGTCGAGCCTCGTGCCCAGGACCGCGCTGCTGATCGACGGCGAGGCCGCCCGGGAGGTGCCGGCGTCCGGCCTGGAGGTCGGCCAGATGGTCCTGGTCCGCCCCGGCGACCGGGTGCCCACCGACGGCGAGGTCGTGGACGGCGAGTCCGACGTCGACGAGTCCCCGGTCACCGGCGAGTCCGTTCCCGTTCCCAAGCAGGTCGGTTCGCCCGTCTTCGCGGGCGGCATCAACGCCATCGGCGCGCTGCGGGTCCGGGTCACGCGGACTGCGGCCGACAACACCATCGCCCGCATCATCCACCTTGTGGAGGAAGCGCAGGCCAGCAAGTCGCCCACGGCGCGGTGGATCGAGCGGTTCAGCGCCCGCTACACGCCCGCGGTGATCGCGGTCGCGGCCCTCACCATCCTGGTGCCGCCGCTGGCCTTCGGAGCGGACTGGCACACCTGGACCTACCGGGGCCTCGCCCTGCTGCTGATCGGCTGCCCCTGCGCCCTGGTCCTGTCCACCCCGGCCGCCATCGCCTCGGGCATCGCCGCCGGCGCGCGGCGCGGCCTGCTCATCAAGGGCGGTGCGGCGCTGGAGGCGATTGGCCGCGTCCGGACCATCGCTTTCGATAAGACCGGCACGCTGACCCAGGGGCGACCGCAGGTGACCGATCTCATCCCGCTCGCCGGAACGGAACGCTCCCTGCTCGGGCTTGCCGCGGCGGTGGAGAACGGCTCCGGCCACCCGATCGCCCGGGCCATCCTCGACCGGGCGGCGGAGGAGAGTGTGCCGCTCCGCCCGGCCCGCGATCAGAAGGCGGTTCCGGGCAAGGCGGCGCAGGGGGTCGTGACGGGCAAGCTGGTCGAGGTTGCCTCGCCGCGCTACGCCATCGATCGCTGCGGTCCTCGGACCCTTCCGGCCGACCGCATCACCGCCCTGGAGGACGCGGGCAAGACCGTGGTCGTTGTCATGGCCGACGCGCAGCCGGTCGGCCTCATCGCCCTGCGCGAC
Source organism: Pseudomonadota bacterium (assembly GCA_023413605.1). Classification (GTDB taxonomy): domain Bacteria; phylum Pseudomonadota; class Alphaproteobacteria; order Azospirillales; family Azospirillaceae; genus Azospirillum. Next base: position 2,985 of record JAEZPL010000067.1, on the reverse strand, counting down.
GAGCCCCGGCCGGATGTCCTTCAGGGCCTTGCGTCCCTCCGGGAACTCGGCGTCCGCAGCCTCATGTTGACCGGGGACAATCACCGGACTGGGCAGGCGATCGGACGGGGGCTGGGCATCGACGTGAAGGCCGACCTGCTGCCGGAGGACAAGCTGCGGGAGATCGCGGCGGTTCGGGCGCAGGGGCCGGTCGCCATGGTCGGCGACGGCATCAACGACGCCCCCGCGCTGGCCGCCGCCGATGTCGGCATTGCCATGGGTGGCGGCACGGATGTGGCCCTGGAAGCCGCCGATGCCGCGCTGCTTGGCAGCAGAGTGTCCGACGTCGCCGCGCTGGTCGCCCTGTCGCGGGCGACAATGGCCAACATCCATCAGAACGTCGCCATCGCTCTGGGGCTGAAGGCGGTGTTCCTGGTGACCACGCTGACCGGAGCCACGGACCTGTGGCTGGCCATCCTGGCCGACACCGGCGCCACGGTGATCGTCACCATGAACGCGCTGCGGCTGCTTCGGCGGGGCAAATAAAGGAGGCCGCCATGTCCAATCTCACAACGGCATCGAAGGGGTGGTCGGGCCTCCGGCTGGCGCTGGCCGTCGCCGCGGCGGTCCTGGCCCGGGTACTCCACCGTCCCAACACCCGGAACGACGCATGACACACGATCGCACCCCCCGGCGCACGAGCCATGGGCCGCACGGCCATTCCGGCAATGAGCATCATCACGAACCTCCTGGAGCGGCTGGCCACGCCGGGCACGATCACGCCGGGCACGATCAAGGCGGTCATGATCAAGGCGACCATAATGATGGCGGTCACGATCATGGGCATGGCAGTGACGGCCACAGCCACGCCCCCACGGTGACCGAAGGCAGCGAGCGGAAGGTTTTCCTCGTGATGCTGCTGACCGGCGGCTTCATGCTGGTCGAGGTGATCGGCGGCATCGTTTCGGGCTCGCTCGCCCTGCTCGCGGACGCCGGGCACATGCTGACCGACTTCGCGGCGCTCGCGCTTGCTTGGTTCGCCTTCCGCTTCGGCCGCCGCCCGGCCGACCCGCAGCGTTCGTACGGATACCATCGCTTCCAGGTGGTGGCCGCCTACACCAACGGCATCAGCCTGTTCGCCATCGCGCTGTGGATCGTCGTCGAAGCCGTCGGGCGCGTCTTCGATCCGGTCGAGGTGATGGGCGCCGAGATGCTCGTCATCGCCGCCCTCGGGCTTCTGGTGAACGTCCTGGCGTTCTGGATTCTGCACCGTGACGAGAGCCGGAACATCAACGTCCGTGGGGCCGCCGTCCATGTCCTGGGCGACCTTCTCGGCTCCGTCGGGGCCATTGCGGCGGCGCTCATCATCCTGTGGACCGGTTGGACACCCATCGACCCGATCCTGTCGGTGGTGGTCGCCCTGCTCATCCTGCGCAGCGCCTGGACGGTGACGAAGGAATCCGGGCACATCCTCCTAGAGGGCACGCCGTCGGACATCGACGCCGCCCGTGTCGGCGCCGCCCTGCGCGAGGTTTCCGGTGTCCTTGACGTCCACCATGTCCATGCCTGGTCGCTCACCACGGAACGGCCGTTGCTGACGCTTCACGCGGTCGTCGCGGACGATGCCGACCAGAACCGTGTTCTGATCGAGGTCAATCACATCCTGAAGGAGCGGTTCGGAATCGGACACGCCACGGTGCAGCTGGAACGTGGTGCGTGCGTTCAGGCCGACCCGGAGCATCGACAACAGTGAGATGAGCGGCGGTTGTCCGTTTGTGGAAGGGCGGACCGGAAAGCTGAGAGGGCTTCGGATGAGCGTGGCTTTGCGGTCCGGTTCATGCGGTCCGATCGGACGCCCCCATGTGCGCTGATACGGCCGGCGCATGAAGGCTTCCATAATCGGCCGGGCGCATCACCCTTTCGCACATGGCTGCGCCATGTGCTGCCGGGTTTGAACCGAAGGCGTTTGATGGAAGCCATCAGACGCCTTCGGTATGATACGGTCGGCGGGCACTGGACGCGTTCATCCGCCGGCCGAATGAAAGGCCAACAATCGTGGGAACCGCGAACTTGGCAATTCGCCACGGTATCTGGCAACGGACTCCCCGGCCCACGCATTTCGGACGATTAACCCTCGTGCTTTCATATAGCATTCGTTATTTTCGTATTGCCCCGGCCATCCCCATCGTTTAACGTTGAAAACGAAAATGAAAGAGCGTACCGAACAACGGACGCAACAAATTGGGAGGGACCGATGGCCGAGGTCTATGACCTTGCCATCATTGGTGGCGGCATCAACGGCTGCGGCATCGCGCGTGACGCGGCCGGACGTGGCTGTTCCGTGTACCTTTGCGAGCAAAAGGACCTGGGGTCGGGCACCTCGTCGGCATCGACGAAGCTGATCCACGGCGGTCTCCGCTACCTGGAATATTACGAGTTCCGGCTGGTTCGCGAGGCGTTGCAGGAGCGTGAGGTGCTGTGGCGCATGGCGCCGCACATCATCTGGCCGTTGCGCTTCGTGCTGCCGCATCTGCCGGGGCTGCGCCCGGCGTGGTTTCTGCGGCTGGGCCTGTTCCTGTACGACCACCTGGGCGGGCGGGAGCGTCTGCCGGGCACGCGCGGACTCGACCTGCGCCGCGATCCGACGGGCAAGCCGCTGCGGCCTGGTTTCGCTTACGCTTTCGAATATTCCGATTGCTGGGTCGAAGACGCGCGTTTGGTGGCGCTGAACGCGCAGGACGCGGCCCGCATGGGCGCCACCATCCGGACGCGCACGCGCTTCATCGGCGCCACCCGCGCCGACGGCCTGTGGACGGTGACGGTGGAGGACACGCGCAGCGGACGCCGCTCGACCATCCGTGCCCGCGCGCTGGTCAACGCGGCCGGCCCCTGGGTGGCGAACGTGCTGAACGAGGGCGTTCACGCCGGTGTGGACGCGCGCATCCGCCTCGTCCAGGGCTCGCACATCGTGGTGCCGAAGCTGTTCGACCACGACCGCTGCTACAT